>NZ_SZVK01000051.1:0-29985 GCF_005280595.1 Escherichia sp. MR
GATAGAAACAGAAGCCACTGGAGCACCTCAAAAACACCATCATACACTAAATCAGTAAGTTGGCAGCATCACCGGCGTCTCCTGTATTGCTGTTCCGGTGTTTGATATTCATGGGCGGGTGCCGTATGCGGTGTCGATTTCGCTTTCGACATCACGCCTGAAACAGGTGGGGGTGAAAAATCTCCTGAAACCGCTGCGTGAAACTGCCCTGGCTATTTCCAATGAACTGGGATTTACCGTCCGGGACGACCAGGGGGCGATCACATAATGCTTTGGGCAGGTGGCAAAACTTTAATATTTCCTTCGTTGGATCAAAGCAATAATGGCGCACTCTCTGGCACGCTGCGGTTTTAGCGCAAAGGAGTGATCATGAACCGGTTTATTATTGCGGATGCGACGAAATGTATCGGTTGCCGTACCTGTGAAGTGGCTTGCGCAGTGTCGCATCAGGAGAATCAGGATTGCGCTTCGTTGTTACCTGGCGAGTTTATTTCCCGTATTCGTGTTATCAAAGACCATACCTGGACCACGGCAGTAGCCTGTCATCAGTGTGAAGATGCACCCTGCGCGAATGTTTGCCCTGTGGACGCTATTCGTCGTGAACATGGGCATATCTTTGTTGAACAATCACGTTGTATTGGCTGTAAAAGCTGTATGCTGGCATGTCCGTTTAGCGCGATGGAGGTCATTTCATCGCGTGCAAAGGCGAGGGCGATTAAGTGCGATCTGTGCTGGCATCGGACGACGGGCCCGGCCTGTGTTGAAGCCTGTCCGACAAAAGCGTTGCAGTGTATGGATGTTGAGAAAGTGCAGCGGAATCGGCTACTACAGCAGCCTGTTTGAAACACTATTCCGGTGGTTCTCAACGCCGGAATAGTGCGTTTTGTTAATGCCGGATGTGGCGTGAACGTCTTATCTGGCCTACAAAACCTTACAAATTCAATACATTGCAGAAATTATGTGGCCTGATAAGCGCAGCGCATCAGGCAATTTTTAATGACTCTCAGCCCAGGCGCGTTCAATCTCTTCCGCCAGAATCTTCACGCCTGCCTCAATTTTCTCCGGCTCCGGCACATAGTTCATGCGCATACATTGATGCGTATGCGGCCACGGTTTATCCAGCCCAGGGAAGAAGTTGTGCCCCGGCACCATCAGCACGCCGCGCGCTTTCAGGCGCTGGTAAAGCTGCTCGGTGGTAATTGGCAAATCCTTAAACCATAGCCAGAGGAAAATGGCTCCTTCGGGTTTATGAATCAGGCAGCGATCTTCTGGTAAATAGCGGCGAATGATGGCGATAGTTTCCTGAACACGCTGGTAGTAGAACGGCTTAATGACCGTTTCTGACAGGCGCAGCAGATCGTTACGCTTAATCATTTCACACATCATCGCCGGACCAATACCGCCAGGCGCCAGGCTGATAATGCCGTTCATATTCGTGATGGCGGTGATGATTTTTTCATTGGCGATGATAATGCCGCAGCGCGAACCTGGCAGCCCCAATTTAGAAAGGCTCATGCACAGCACGATATTCGGATTCCACAGTGGGCGCGCTTCGCTGAAGATAATGCCAGGGAACGGGACACCATAAGCGTTATCAATCACCAGCGGAATACCGTGCTGATTTGCCAGTGCATCCAGCTTCAGCAACTCTTCGTCAGTAATCACATTGCCTGTTGGGTTCGTTGGACGGGAGACGCAAATCATCCCGGTCTCTTCGCCAATATGCAGATGTTCAAAATCGACGTGGTATTTAAACTGGCCTTCTGGCAGCAGTTCAATATTTGGACGCGCAGAGACGAAAAGATCTTCTTCCAGTCCGGCGTCAGCGTAGCCAATGTATTCTGGTGCCAGCGGGAACAGCACTTTTTTGACCCGACCATCGGCGCGGCGTCCGGCAAACAGATTAAATAAGTAGAAAAACGCGCTCTGGCTGCCGTTTGTTAGTGCAATATTCTGTGGTTCAATATCCCAACCCAGCTTCTCGCGTAGCATTCCGGCAAGTAGTGTGAGTAGCTCCGTTTTCCCCTGCGGGCCGTCGTAATTACACAGCGCATCAGTGGCTTTGCCGCTTTCCAGCATGTCGGTCAGCAGCGTCTGGAAGTAGTCCTGCATTTCCGGGATCTGCGCCGGATTGCCGCCGCCGAGCATAATCGCGCCGGGCGTGCGTAAGCCGTCGTTCAGATCTTCCATCAGCAGCGTAATGCCGGAGTGACGGGTAAATTTGTCACCAAAAAGGGAGAATGTCATAGCGGGATATCTGTCGAACTCTGTAGCAAGGAAAGTAACAATAACGCTACATTTGCTGGGGTGCAAATCGGGTTGCTGCAAGAGGATTGGCGTATCATGCTAAGGTTTATGATATGTCTGGTCTTTTATACTGGAATACGGCTTCCCGACATACTGCAAGTGGGAAGCCGGAAAAGTTACTGTTGCCCCGCCCAGACAACCATCACTTTATCATTGCCATGTTCACGGACAAATCCATAACCTTGTTTCAGTGGCAATGTGGTCTGCTTACCCGCGCCAATCGCTGGATGGCGGGCGCGGAACTGACCGAGGCGTTGCCAGTGCGCAACGCTGGCGGCAGATTTACCGCTAACATCCTGCCAGTTCATATCCGAGCGTGTGCCTTGCAGCGGATCTGAGCCGGTGGCTCCGAACGGACGCGAGGATTCATCGCCATAAAAGATTTGCACCGCACCTGGCGCTAATAGCAATAACTCTGCTGCTTTGTCGCCTCCTTCGCGGAACAGGCGGGTATCATGCGAGGAGAGATAGCTCAACACGTTGAAATCCTGCAATTTATCTGCCATTTGCTGCCAGGTGGTATCCATCTGCGCCAGACAATCGACGGCTTTCACCGCCTGTTCCTGATAATCGAAGTTGATCATCGCATCGAAGCCGTGGCGATAGTAGTCACTTTGCATCACGCCATGACCCCAGGCTTCGCCGGTCATCCAGAAAGGTTTGTCATCTAATGCTTTATCGGGATTCGCTTTTTTCCATTCGCTAAGTGCGGCGCTGGCCTGAGTTTTCAGTTGCTGCCAGGCGGGCAACTCAACATGTTTGGCAGTGTCGACCCGAAAACCATCAATCCCGTAGTCGCGAACCCACTGGCTTAACCAGTGAGTTAAATAATCGCGCGGCGTATAGCCATCGATGGCTTTAGCGTGGGTATCCGGTTTGTTTTTATAGAACACCGGCAGACCTGAAGCGGTGGTAGATTCGGTCTTTATATCCGGTAAAAAGGCCAGCGACATGGTGAGATCGTCGAATCCAGGATTGTCGTAATCTCCAATATCCGTTCTGACCCAGTTTTTCCCCCACCATTTATCCCACCCTGTTTTGTCGCTGAAATTAATGTAATCGTTAAAACTATGCCAGGTTTGCCCGGCGGCGGGTTTCCAGTCGCTCCAGCGGTCACCCAGCGTTTTTTTCAGCTCATCACCAGAAATATATAACGCGCCAAACTGATACTCCTGCATATCCGCCAGCGTGGCATAACCGGTATGGTTCATCACCACATCAAAGAGAATACGAATACCGCGCTGGTGCGCGCTATCAACCAGCGTCCGTAGATCGGCTTCGTTGCCCATATTTGCATCAAGATTCGTCCAGTCCTGTGTGTAATAACCGTGGTAGGCATAATGCGGGAAATCGCCTTTTGTACCACCGCCTACCCAGCCGTGAATTTGCTCAAATGGGGCGCTGATCCATAGGGCATTGACGCCGAGCTGCTGGAGATAATCCAGTTTGTTGGTCAGGCCGCGTAAATCGCCGCCGTGAAAAGTGCCAATTTCCGCCATACCGTCTTTATGACGACCGTAGCTCTGGTCATTGCTGAGATCGCCGTTTTCGAAACGGTCTGTCAGCACAAAGTAAACGGTGGCGTTATGCCAGTCGAAAGGGGCAGAGGTGCCAGTTTCTGCCCGTTCCAGCAGTAGCAAGCCGTTACTGGTGGCGGCAGGTTGTAACGTTATTTGACCGTTTTTCACCGTCGCGATTTGTTGGCTGTAATAATCACGGATTGCCGCACCTTCCGGGAAAGTGGCACTGACATCAAGCGTAAGTGGTCGTCCATCCCATTTCGGGCATTCACGGATTGGGGTTGCTACTGGTTCGGCGGTGTTTTGGATCGAAATCATCAACGTTGGCGTGCCGGAGCGGGTGTCGATTTGCAGCTTATATTCGCCAGCTCTGAACAATCGCCATTGTGGCGGTGTGTTATCGCAAGGTTGCAGGGAAAGCATCTGATTGAGTTTTATCGCATTCACTGGTTGCCAGCACTGTTGGTCAAAATTTAGCGTTAGTGGACGCGTACTTTTAGCCAGCTTAGCGTGGCTGACAAATGTTCCTGTCCCCTGTTCGGTAAAGATGGGGAACCCCTGCGAAGTCCAGTTGGCGGCAACGGCAAAGCCGGGAAGGAGTGTCAGAAAACAGGCGGCAAGTTTCATGGCGGGTGAGTCCTTATTGCTGCGATTTAAGACAGTTTGCCAGCGAATAGCCAGACAAAGCTCATCCCTGAATAGTAAGTCCACAGGATGAGAAGCAGGGGTGAGCGATCGCGCGCAAAAAACGGCTGAATTTTGCGATAAAATCCACATTTTCTGCGATCTTGCACCAATCTGAACCATTACTACGTGACATAGTTTCAGATTTGGACTATTCCTTGGGGTGCGCTTGACCGCTATTTTTGATATGATTTGAGATTCAACTCTCAAATTTGGGAAAAATATTACTCTAAATCATTCGAGTTGCAGGACAAAACGCCAATGGCGTTTTGAACAGCGTTTACGCAGTACAGGCAACTTGAAGTATGACGAGTATAAGGTGTTTGAATGATTAAATCCGATCAGGAGACCTGATGATTTTGACTCCCATACGACGATATGGGGCGATGATTCTTATGTTACTCACTCTGGTGTTTTCGAGTGAGGTGTTAGCGAAGACGCACACGACAACAACGAGTCAAAAGTCCCACTTAACTAAAGCTAGTAATAAACAGGTAAGCAGTAAACAAGAGTATTCTCGCAATAGTGCAAAGAGCAGTTCACTTCCTGATTTGCGAAAATACCCTTCCGGAACACCAAGAAAAAAAGCGTTTCTCCGGACTGTAATGCCCTATATTACCAGCCAAAATGCTGCCATTACGGCGGAACGTAACTGGCTGATTTCAAAACAGTACCAGGGGCAATGGTCGCCTTCAGAGCGTGCACGTCTACAAGACATTGCCAAACGCTATAAGGTGAAGTGGTCCGGTAATACGCGAAAAATCCCGTGGAATACGCTACTCGAACGTGTAGACATTATCCCGACCAGTATGGTAGCGACGATGGCTGCCGCAGAAAGCGGTTGGGGAACGTCGAAGCTGGCGCGTAGCAACAACAACCTGTTCGGCATGAAGTGCATGAAAGGGCGTTGTACCAATGCGCCGGGTAAAGTGAAGGGGTACTCTCAGTTCAGTTCTGTAAAAGAATCGGTGAGCGCCTATGTCACTAACCTGAATACGCATCCGGCTTACGCTTCTTTCCGCAAATCACGTGCACAATTGCGTAAAGCGGATCAGGAAGTTACCGCCACAGCGATGATTCATAAGCTGAAAGGTTATTCCACGAAAGGGCAGAGCTATAACAACTACCTGTTCGCGATGTACCAGGATAACCAGCGGTTAATTGCCGCGCATATGTAATTGCATTCCCTTGAGCCTTATCCGGCTTGTTGGTCGGATAGGGCTTTTGCTCGCATCAGGTGGTTGTGCTGAATTGCCTGATGCGACGCTGGCGCGTCTTATCATGCCTGGCGGGTAGGTCGGATAAGGCGTTCACGCCGCATCCGACAACCACGAAATGTTGCCAGGCGGATTTTCCCCTTCCGCTACAGCATTACCTCGCTATTTACATCGCGATACTCTTTTGGCGTCGTGTCATACGCTTTTTTAAAAACAGAGTAGAAGTATTGCAGCGATGGATAACCGCACATTTGCGATATCTCATTGATCGACAAGGTAGTAGAAATCAGCAGGCTGCGCGCTTTCTCCAGCTTTTCGGCATGAATCATGGCGTGAATAGTTTCACCCACTTCTTCTTTAAACCGTTTCTCAAGATTAGATCGCGATATGCCCACCGCATCCAGAACCTGATCCACTTTAATTCCTTTGCAGGCATGATTGCGGATGTAATGCATGGCCTGAATAACGGCGGGATCGGTCAGCGAACGGTAATCCGTTGAACGCCGTTCGATGACACGGACTGGCGGAACCAAAATCCGCTGCAACGGCATCTCTTCTTTATCTAATAAGCGATGCAAAAGTTTTGCCGCCTGATAGCCCATTTGTCGGGCGCCCTGGGCGACAGAAGAGAGGGCGACACGCGAAAGATAGCGGGTCAATTCTTCGTTATCTATGCCAATCACGCATAATTTTTCCGGTACGGGGATGTGCAGATGCTCGCATACTTGCAGAATATGCCGCGCCCGGGCGTCAGTGACGGCAATAATTCCTGTTTGCGGTGGCAGCGTTTGCAGCCAGTCTGCCAGCCGATTTTGCGCGTGTTGCCAGTTCTCTGGTGCGGTTTCCAGCCCCTGATAAACCACACCTCGGTACTTCTCTTCAGCCACAAGCTGGCGAAAGGCATACTCGCGTTCGGCGGCCCAGCGTTTGCCGCTCGGCTCTGGCAGACCATAAAAAGCAAAGCGGTTAACGCCTTTCTCTTTTAAATGCAAAAATGCGCTTTCAACCAGCGCGTAGTTATCGGTGGCAATGTAATGTACGGGCGGATAGCTTTCTGCCAGGTGATACGAGCCACCAACGCCAACAATAGGGACGTTGACATCAGCCAATGCTTGCTCGATTTGTTTATCGTCGAAGTCGGCGATGACGCCATCTCCTAACCAGTCCTTGATTTTATCAATGCGGGCGCGGAAATCTTCTTCAATGAAAATATCCCATTCCGATTGCGACGCCTGTAAATATTCCCCTACACCTTCTACTACTTGACGGTCATAGGCTTTATTAGCATTGAACAGCAACGTGATGCGATGACGTTTAGTAAACATGGTTCTTTTCCTGCTGAATCATGTAAAAACTCAAAACCGGTAATACGTTACCGGCTTTGAGAAAATTTTTATCAAAGTCAGGAACGGCGTTTGGTTGCGGAGTCCATCCATACTGCCAGCAACAGAATCGCACCTTTGACGATATACTGCCAGAAGGTCGGTACATCCATCATACTCATACCGTTATCTAGTGAAGCCATGATGAATGCCCCCATTACTGCTCCGGCAACACTTCCCACACCGCCTGCCAGACTAGTACCACCAATCACGCATGCTGCAATCGCGTCCAGCTCGGCGATATTCCCCGCAGAAGGTGAACCAGCGCCAAGTCGAGAACTAAGAATTAACCCGGCGATGGCTACCGTCAAACCGTTGATAGCAAACACAGCAAGTTTTGTTCGTTCAACGTTAATCCCGGATAGCCGTGCCGCTTCCAGATTACCGCCAATAGCGTAAATGCGTCGCCCAAAAGCTGTCCGTGTTGCCATAAACATTCCACCGAGTAACAGCAACGTCAGCAGTAGAACAGGAGTAGGAACGCCACGGTAATCATTTAGCAGCCAGATTGCGCCTAAAACAATAATAGCCGTTAATGCCTGGCGACCGACCACCGCTGTAGATGCCGGAGACTGCAAACCCAAAGCCTGACGGCGCATTCTTCCGCGCCATTGCCAGCCGACAAAAGCCATTAAACCAAGCGCGCCGATGATGAAACCGGTACTTGTTGGTAGATAGCTTTGCCCAATTTGTGACATCGCGGCGCTGGTGGGGGAAACGGTCGTGCCGTTGGTGATACCAATAAGGATGCCGCGAAATGCCAACATGCCTGCCAGGGTGACAATAAATGACGGGACTTTGCGGTACGCGACCCACCACCCATTCCACGCTCCGAGAAGCAGCCCCAGAACCAATGTCACAATGATAGTGAGCGGCAGCGGCCAGCCCAACCAAACGTCGCAGATAGCGGCGACCCCGCCTAATAGCCCCACCATGGAGCCGACCGAGAGGTCGATTTCAGCAGAAATTATGACGAACACCATACCTACCGCGAGAATGCCGGTAATTGCGGTCTGGCGCAGCAGGTTAGAAACGTTACGGGCGCTTAAGTAGGCGCCATCGGTGGTCCAGGTAAAGAACAGCATGATTGCGATGATCGCTGCAATCATCACGAAGACCTGTAAATTCAGTGACTTAAGCCAAGAAAAGCCACCGGATGTCGGTACGGCTAATTTCACTTCAGACGGATTGCTTTTCGACATGATGTTCGCTCCTCAATGCGGCTTCCATCACCTGCTCCTGAGTCAGGTTATGATTTATCAGGTTGGCTTTTAGTTTTCCTTCATGCATCACCAGCACACGATCGCTAAGGCCGAGTACTTCAGGTAATTCAGAAGAGATGACAATAACGGCAATACCTTGCTGGACGAGTTGGTTAATTAATTTGTAGATCTCGTATTTCGCGCCAATATCGATACCCCTGGTGGGTTCATCAAGAATAAGAATGCGCGGGTTAAGTAATAGACAGCGAGCGAGGATCGCTTTTTGCTGATTGCCGCCGCTCAAACGTCCAATAGCAAGGCCGGGGGACGACGTTTTAACTTTGAGTTGCTGGATGGATTCCAGAATACATTTTTGCTCTGCGGCATCATCAAGCTGGCTGATCCCTCCGGTAAATTTATTGAGTGCGGCGAGGGTAATATTTTTACCAACTGCCATTACCGGAACGATGCCATCGCGCTTTCTGTCTTCTGGCACCATCGCAATACCCTGGGCGATCGCTTGCTGGCAGTTGCGAATATCCACCTGTTTGCCGTCAATATAGATTTTCCCTTCCCACTGTCCGGGCCAAACGCCAAACAGGCATTGAATGGTTTCGGTACGCCCGGCGCCGACCAGTCCGGCAATACCCAGTATTTCACCGCGTTTCAGAGAAAAAGAGACATCGTTAACCCGTTTAATATGGCGATTAACCGGATGCCACGCCGTCAAGTGCTCAATACGTAATATTTCATCACCCGTGATATGCGGTTCGTTAGGGTAAAGTGCCGTTAATTCTCGCCCTACCATCATAGTGATAATATCGTCTTCGCTCATTCCGGCTGCATCACGTGTTCCTATATGCTGACCGTCGCGAATAACGCAAATCGTATCGGAAATTGCTTTAACTTCGTTGAGTTTGTGCGAAATATAGATACAGGCGATACCGTGTTGTTGCAGATCGCGAATAATATCCAGTAAAACCGTGGTTTCCAGCTCGGTTAATGAGGCTGTCGGTTCATCGAGAATTAATAAACGCACCTGCTTATTTAGCGCCTTGGCAATTTCAACCAGTTGTTGTTGCCCAAGCCCTAAATCGCCAACGCGGGTATCGGGTGAAATGGATAAACTGACCTGTGCTAATAGCTTCTGGCAGCGTAGCGTCATCTGGTCATAATCCATAATCCCATTGTGGGTTATTTCGTTACCCAAGAAGATATTTTCCAACACGGTCAATTCTTTCACCAGGGCTAATTCCTGGTGAATGATGGCGATGCCTTTGCGTTCGGTATCGCGGATGTGACTTGCCTGAATCTCTTCGCCAGCAAAAATAATTTCGCCTTCGTAGGAGCCATGAGGATAAATTCCACACAGCACTTTCATCAGCGTTGATTTACCAGACCCATTTTCCCCACAGAGTGAGACGATTTCGCCAGCGTTTAGCCGCAAGCTGACGTTATCTATCGCCTTCACGGTGCCGAAGGTTTTGGTAATGTTCTTCATTTCAAGTAGATAAGACATAACGACTCCACCTAAGCCAATCAGTTCACGCGGCATGGAGAGAAATCACGCCCCGGTCAGCGCCGGGGCGTGATGCTTAAAGCTCGCTCTCTTTGTGGAATCCGTCTTTAATTACCGTATCTTTGATGTTGTTTTTATTAACATCGATTGGTGTCAGCAGGCGGGATGGAACATCTTTCAGACCATTATTCAGTGTGGTATCTGCTTTTGGTTCCTGACCATTGCCCAACTCAACGGCAATTTCTGCGGCAGTATTTGCCAACAACGTAATGGGTTTATACACCGTCATAGTTTGCGTACCGGCAGCAATACGTTTTATGCCCGCGAGATCCGCATCCTGGCCGGAAATTGCCACTTTGCCTGATAAACCTTGAGCACTTAATGCCTGAATCGCCCCGCCAGCGGTAGCATCGTTTGAGGCAACAACCGCATCAATTTTGTTATTGTTGGCAGTTAGCGCATTTTCCATAATTTTCAGCGCATTTTCTGGTAACCAGCCATCAACCCATTGGTCGCCAACGACTTTAATTTTTCCTGAGTCAACATAAGGTTTTAATACTTTCATTTGCCCGGCGCGGAATAGCTTGGCGTTGTTATCGACCGGGGAGCCACCCATCAGGAAATAATTGCCTTGTGGGACGATATCAACCAGGGCTTTTGCTTGCAGTTCGCCGACTTTTTCATTATCGAAAGAAATATAAAAATCGATATCTGCATCATTAATCATGCGGTCGTAAGCTAATACTTTTATACCTTCTTGTTTGGCTTCTTTTACAACGTTACTTAATACCTGACCGTTATACGGAATAATGACAAGAACGTCGACGCCCCGGTTAATCATGTTTTCAATCTGCGACATTTGGGTTTCTTCATTGCCATTCGCAGATTGTACAAATACTTTTGCACCGAGAGATTCTGCTTTTTTAACAAAGATATCCCGATCCTTTTGCCAGCGTTCAAGACGGAGATCATCAATCGCCATTCCTATTTTTACTTCTTTGGCGTGCGCCGCGACGTTAGTAAGCAGAAGTGAGGTGCAAAGGGTGAGTAAAATGTTCTTTATTTTCATGATTCAGAGGCCTTCTGTTGTTAGAGGACAGCTTAAAAAAGTAACAATCACCGCGATAAACGTAACCAATTTTTAGCAACTAAACAGGGGAAAACAATTACAGATTTTTATCTTTCGATTATGATTTTTGGTTTATTTCTTGATTTATGACAGAGATCTTACTTTTGTTGATTAATTGTACTTGTTGCATTTTTCTATTCGAGAAATCACCCGGTTTCATCATTCCATATTATTTTTGCGAGCGAGCGCACACTTGTGAATTATCTCAATAGCAGTGTGAAATAACATAATTGAGCAACTGAAAGGGAGTGCCCAATATTACGACATCATCCATCACACGCGGCATTACCTGATTATGGAGTTCATTATGCAAGCCTATTTTGACCAGCTCGATCGCGTTCGTTATGAAGGTCCGAAATCCTCTAACCCGTTAGCATTCCGTCATTACAACCCCGACGAACTGGTGTTGGGCAAGCGTATGGAAGACCACTTGCGTTTTGCCGCCTGCTACTGGCACACCTTCTGCTGGAACGGGGCGGACATGTTTGGCGTGGGCGCGTTTAATCGTCCGTGGCAGCAGCCTGGCGAAGCCCTCGCGCTGGCGAAGCGTAAAGCCGATGTCGCATTCGAGTTTTTCCACAAACTACATGTGCCGTTTTATTGCTTCCATGACGTGGATGTTTCCCCGGAAGGCTCATCGTTAAAAGAGTACATCAATAACTTTGCGCAAATGGTCGATGTGCTGGCTGGCAAGCAAGAAGAGAGCGGCGTGAAACTGCTGTGGGGAACAGCCAACTGCTTTACTAACCCTCGCTATGGCGCAGGCGCGGCGACGAATCCAGATCCCGAAGTCTTTAGCTGGGCAGCTACACAAGTTGTTACTGCGATGGAAGCAACGCATAAACTGGGTGGTGAAAACTATGTGCTGTGGGGCGGTCGTGAAGG
This sequence comes from Escherichia sp. MR, assembly GCF_005280595.1. NCBI lineage: Bacteria > Pseudomonadati > Pseudomonadota > Gammaproteobacteria > Enterobacterales > Enterobacteriaceae > Escherichia > Escherichia sp. MR. Next base: position 11,846 of record NZ_SZVK01000051.1, read on the forward strand.
TTATGAAACTCTGTTGAATACCGATCTTCGTCAGGAGCGTGAACAGCTTGGTCGCTTTATGCAGATGGTGGTTGAGCATAAACATAAAATCGGTTTCCAGGGCACGCTGCTTATCGAACCGAAACCGCAAGAACCGACCAAACATCAATATGATTACGATGCCGCAACGGTTTACGGCTTCCTGAAACAGTTTGGCCTGGAAAAAGAGATTAAACTGAATATTGAAGCGAACCACGCGACGCTTGCGGGTCACTCTTTCCACCATGAAATTGCCACAGCCATTGCGCTTGGTCTGTTCGGTTCTGTCGATGCTAACCGTGGCGACGCGCAACTGGGCTGGGATACTGACCAGTTCCCGAACAGCGTGGAAGAGAACGCGCTGGTAATGTATGAAATCCTCAAAGCAGGTGGTTTCACGACCGGTGGTCTGAACTTTGATGCCAAAGTACGTCGTCAGAGCACTGATAAATACGATCTGTTCTACGGTCATATTGGGGCGATGGATACGATGGCGCTGTCACTGAAAATTGCAGCCCGCATGATTGAAGACGGCGAACTGGATAAACGCGTAGCACAACGTTATTCCGGCTGGAATAGTGAACTGGGTCAGCAAATCCTGAAAGGTCAAATGTCATTGGCTGATTTAGCAAAATATGCTCAGGACAACAATCTGGCGCCGGTGCATCAGAGTGGACGCCAGGAGCAACTGGAAAATCTGGTAAATCATTATCTGTTCGACAAATAACGGCTAATTGTGCAGTCCGCAAGCCCGGTTATCGGTAGCGATACCGGGCATTTTTTTAAGGAACAATCGCTATGTATATCGGGATAGATCTTGGCACATCGGGCGTAAAAGTTATTTTGCTCAACGAGCAAGGTGAAGTGGTCGCTTCGCAAACGGAAAAACTAACCGTTTCGCGTCCGCATCCACTCTGGTCGGAGCAAGATCCGGAACAGTGGTGGCTGGCGACTGGTCGCGCGATGAAAATCCTGGGTGAACAGCATTCTCTGCGAGACGTTAAAGCATTGGGTATTGCCGGGCAAATGCATGGTGCTACTTTACTTGATGCTCAGCAGCGGGTGCTACGTCCCGCCATTTTGTGGAACGACGGGCGCTGCGCGGAGGAGTGTGCTTTGCTGGAAGCGCGAGTTCCGCAGTCGCGGAATATTACAGGCAACCTGATGATGCCCGGATTTACCGCGCCTAAATTACTGTGGATTCAGCGAAACGAGCCAGAGATATTCCTTCAGGTAGACAAAGTATTATTGCCGAAAGATTATTTGCGTCTGCGGATGACGGGAGAATTCGCCAGTGATATGTCTGATGCAGCCGGCACCATGTGGCTGGATGTCGCAAAGCGTGACTGGAGCGATGTTATGCTGGAGGCTTGCCAGTTATCTCGAGATCAGATGCCAGCATTATACGAAGGCAGCGAAATTACCGGCACTTTGCTACCTGAGGTTGCAAAAGCGTGGGGAATGAATGCAGTGCCGGTTGTTGCGGGCGGCGGCGATAATGCGGCTGGCGCGGTTGGTGTGGGTATGGTTGATGCCAACCAGGCAATGTTATCGCTGGGGACTTCAGGCGTTTATTTTGCGGTGAGCGAAGGTTTCCTAAGTAAGCCGGAAAGTGCCGTACACAGCTTTTGCCATGCTTTACCTGAGCGTTGGCATTTAATGTCGGTGATGCTGAGTGCGGCGTCGTGTCTGGACTGGGCGACGAAATTAACCGGTCTGAGCGATGTCCCCGCTTTAATTGCCGCAGCTCAGCAGGCCGATGAGAATGTCGATCCTGTCTGGTTTTTGCCTTATCTTTCCGGCGAGCGCACGCCGCACAATAATCCACAGGCAAAGGGCGTTTTCTTCGGTCTGACCCATCAACACGGCCCCGCAGAACTGGCTCGCGCGGTACTGGAAGGCGTGGGGTATGCGTTGGCGGATGGCATGGATGTCGTACATGCCTGTGGCATTCAACCGCAAAGCATTACACTGATTGGTGGCGGAGCGCGTAGCGAGTACTGGCGTCAGATGCTGGCGGATATTAGCGGTCAGCAACTGAATTACCGCACGGGGGGGGATGTGGGGCCAGCATTAGGCGCAGCAAGACTGGCACAGATTGCGGTAAATCCAGATAAATCTCTCATTGAGTTGTTGCCGCAACTTCCTTTAGAACAGTCGCATCTGCCGAACGCACAGTGTTATGCTGCTTATCAGCCACGGCGTGAAACGTTCCGTCGCCTCTATCAGCAACTTCTGCCATTAATGGCATAATATTTCCCCCTGCCTTATGTGGCGGGGGATTATCTCCATCTATATATATTTAGAATATATTAATTTTTTATATGAATTTATTCTGAAAATCATTTGTTAATGGCATTTTTCAGTTTTGTCTTTCGTTGGTTACTCGTAATGTATCGCAGGTAGATATGGAGATCGTTATGAAAACCTCAAAGACTGTAGCAAAACTATTATTTGTGGTCGGGGCGCTAGTTTATCTGATTGGATTATGGATCTCATGTCCATTGTTAAGTGGCAAAGGCTATTTTCTTGGCGTGTTAATGACGGGGACTTTTGGTAACTATGCATATCTGCGCGCAGAAAAACTTGGGCAACTGGATGATTTGTTTATCCGCATCTGCCAGTTGGTAGCGTTAATCACCATCGGTCTCTTGTTTATCGGTGTTTTAAACGCACCTATCAATGCTTATGAAATGGTGATCTACCCCATCGCCTTTTTTGTCTGCTTGTTTGGTCAAATGCGAGTATTTCGCTCGGCATAAAGCTCTTAAGCTTCAGGAATGAAAGGAAGTCAGTGATGGAAAACAAAATATCAACCTATTCTCCGGCATTCAGTATTGTGTCATGGATAGCTCTCGTTGGTGGTATCGTTACCTATCTGTTAGGGCTATGGAATGCAGAGATGCAGTTAAATGAAAAAGGATATTATTTTACTGTACTGGTATTAGGACTGTTTTCTGCAGCGTCTTATCAAAAGACCGTTCGGGACAAGTATGAAGGCATACCGACCACCTCCATTTATTATATGACCTGCCTGACTGTGTTTATTATCTCTGTTGCATTACTGATGGTAGGTCTGTGGAATGCGACGTTATTACTCAGCGAAAAAGGCTTCTATGGTCTGGCCTTCTTTTTAAGCTTGTTTGGTGCAGTAGCGGTGCAGAAAAATATCCGTGATGCTGGGAACAACGCACCAAAAGAAACGATGGCTGCGCAGGAAGAATATAGCGAATAATTTACGTAAGCCCGGTCAGTCCAGTGTGACCGGGCTTTTACTTAACTTACTAATCTGTTTTTATCGATTCGTTGTACCAGTACAGAAAGCAACAAGCTTGCTGCCAGCGTCGCGCAAAAGATCCAAATAATATCCAGTATTGGCCAGTTTTTAAGCTCAATACCACTGGTGCGCAGTGCATGGATAATCAACGCGTGGAACCCGTATATACCCAGAGAATGACGGGATATCAGCCCAAGTCCGCTAATAGTGCGCGTATCCAGTGTATTTTTTACCAGAGTCAGTAACGCAATTGCGCAAATAAAAACTATCGGCCCACAGTAAAGATACCAGGTATCAGCAAAGTTTCCGCGCCACTGTAATTCATATAATGTCCCGCGAGAGATAATAAATACCCCGGCGATAAACAGTGCGGCGCTCATCCACGACAGTGGCTTGTGTTGCGTGTCCATCATCCCAATGGCGCGGCCCAACATGCCATACAGGATGTAGTAAAAAGTATCGCCATTGATATATAAGTTAATTGGTAGCCATTCAAAACCGTCGATCTTCTGTGGCACTGTGTTTGGGTTGGCGATGATGCCAATCACCACTATTAGCACCAACAACATTTTACCGCCGACGTGCTTTACCTGAATCAGCGGCGAAACCAGATAAATCACCGCAATCGCGAAGAAAAACCATAAGTGATAAAACACCGGCTTTTGTAGCAGGTTTTTCAGCGATATCTCCACATTGATGGAAGTAAACAGTGCAATGTAGAGCAGCGCAACTGCGCTATAAAACAGCAGGCATAAGCCGATGCGCAAGAAATTGCGCGGCTGGGCGCTGCGTTCGCCAAAAAAGAGATAGCCGGAAATCATGAAAAATAGCGGTACGCTGACACGAGAGGCAGAATTTAGAATATTCGCGATATCCCAGGTGATGGGGCTAACACTATGGGCATTGGTCACATACCAGGTAGTGGTGTGAATCATCACCACCATTAAACACGCTATCCCTCGCAGGTTATCAATCCAGTAAATTTTGGGCTGCATCTGTGTCTCTGTATCTGGTTAAAAAAAGTCTGACTGATAAATCATTCGGTTGGTGCACTGGAATAATCTGAGTTTTATCACTACAGCTTATAGAGGCTTGAGGAAATTCGTAAGATATCAGCCACTATACCGATATAAATAATAAGACTCACCTGCAAACCAGACGGTAATTTAATGATGATGAACTCTTTCTTTCCGGTAATGGCGCTTATGGTGTTAGTAGGATGCTCAACAACGCCACCCGTACAGAAAGCACAACGGGTAAAAGTTGATCCGCTGCGTTCGTTGAATATGGAAGCCTTATGCAAGGATCAGGCAGCAAAACGTTATAACACCGGCGAGCAAAAAATCGACGTCACCGCATTTGAACAGTTCCAGGGGAGTTACGAAATGCGCGGCTATACCTTTCGGAAAGAGCACTTTGTCTGTTCTTTTGACGCGGATGGCCATTTTTTGCATCTTTCCATGCGTTAAGCCCTGCTTTTTCCCGTTTCGTACTGTATATCTTCCATCCAGCGGGTATACTGATCCCTTCCTTTAAATCCACACGTATCCAGCACGAAATAATATGCAAAAGTTTGATACCAGGACCTTCCAGGGCTTGATCCTGACCTTACAGGATTACTGGGCTCGCCAGGGCTGCACCATTGTTCAACCATTGGACATGGAAGTCGGCGCGGGAACCTCTCACCCAATGACCTGTCTGCGCGCGCTGGGGCCAGAACCGATGGCGGCTGCTTATGTCCAGCCTTCTCGTCGCCCGACCGATGGTCGCTACGGCGAAAACCCCAACCGCTTACAGCATTACTATCAGTTCCAGGTGGTGATTAAGCCATCGCCGGACAATATCCAGGAGCTGTACCTCGGTTCTCTGAAAGAGCTGGGCATGGACCCGACTATCCACGATATTCGTTTCGTGGAAGATAACTGGGAAAACCCGACGCTGGGTGCCTGGGGGCTGGGCTGGGAAGTGTGGCTGAACGGCATGGAAGTGACGCAGTTCACTTACTTCCAGCAGGTTGGTGGTCTGGAGTGTAAACCGGTTACCGGCGAGATCACCTATGGTCTGGAACGTCTGGCGATGTACATTCAGGGCGTAGACAGCGTTTACGACCTGGTCTGGAGCGACGGCCCGCTGGGTAAAACCACTTATGGCGACGTGTTCCATCAGAACGAAGTGGAGCAGTCCACTTATAACTTCGAATACGCGGACGTGGACTTCCTGTTCACCTGCTTCGAGCAGTACGAGAAAGAAGCGCAGCAGCTGCTGGCGCTGGAAAATCCGCTGCCGCTGCCTGCCTACGAGCGTATTCTGAAAGCCGCCCACAGCTTCAACCTGCTGGATGCGCGTAAAGCCATCTCCGTCACTGAGCGTCAGCGTTATATTTTGCGCATTCGCACCCTGACCAAAGCAGTGGCAGAAGCATACTACGCTTCCCGTGAAGCCCTCGGCTTCCCGATGTGCAACAAAGATAAGTAAGAGGCGGCTATGTCTGAGAAAACTTTTCTGGTGGAAATCGGCACTGAAGAGCTGCCACCAAAAGCACTGCGCAGCCTGGCTGAGTCCTTTGCTGCGAACTTTACTGCGGAGCTGGATAACGCTGGCCTCGCACACGGCACCGTTCAATGGTTTGCGGCTCCGCGTCGTCTGGCGCTGAAAGTGGCTAACCTGGCGGAAGCCCAGCCTGACCGTGAAATCGAAAAACGCGGCCCGGCGATTGCCCAGGCTTTCGACGCCGAAGGCAAACCGAGTAAAGCAGCAGAAGGCTGGGCGCGTGGTTGCGGGATCTCCGTTGACCAGGCCGAGCGTCTGACTACTGACAAAGGCGAATGGCTACTGTATCGCGCTCATGTGAAGGGCGAAAGCACCGAGGCACTTGTTCCGAACATGGTAGCCACTTCGCTGGCGAAACTACCGATCCCGAAACTGATGCGCTGGGGCGCGTCTGACGTGCACTTCGTGCGTCCGGTGCACACCGTAACTTTGCTGCTGGGCGATAAAGTCATTCCGGCAACCATTCTGGGTATTCAGTCCGATCGCGTAATTCGTGGACATCGCTTTATGGGTGAGCCGGAAATTACCATCGACAATGCCGATCAGTATCCGGAAATTCTGCGTGAGCGCGGTAAAGTCATCGCCGATTACGAAGAGCGTAAGGCGAAGATTAAAGTCGATGCTGAAGAAGCGGCGCGTAAGATTGGTGGTAATGCTGACTTAAGCGAAAGCCTTCTGGAAGAAGTGGCTTCGCTGGTTGAATGGCCGGTTGTTCTGACCGCGAAATTCGAAGAGAAATTCCTCGCTGTGCCGTCTGAAGCACTGGTTTATACCATGAAAGGTGACCAGAAATACTTCCCGGTGTATGCGAACGACGGCAAACTGCTGCCGAACTTTATCTTCGTTGCCAACATTGAGTCGAAAGATCCGCAGCAAATTATCTCTGGTAACGAGAAAGTCGTTCGTCCACGTCTGGCTGATGCCGAGTTCTTCTTCAACACCGACCGTAAAAAACGTCTTGAAGATAACCTGCCGCGCCTGCAAACCGTGCTGTTCCAGCAACAGCTGGGGACGCTGCGCGATAAAACTGACCGCATTCAGGCTCTGGCTGGCTGGATCGCTGAACAGATTGGCGCTGACGTTAACCACGCAACTCGTGCTGGGCTGCTGTCCAAGTGTGACCTGATGACCAACATGGTCTTTGAGTTCACCGACACCCAGGGCGTTATGGGTATGCACTACGCGCGTCATGATGGTGAAGCGGAAGATGTCGCGGTGGCGCTGAACGAGCAGTATCAACCGCGCTTTGCCGGTGATTCCCTGCCGTCTAACCCGGTAGCCTGTGCGCTGGCGATTGCTGACAAGATGGATACCCTGGCGGGCATCTTCGGTATTGGTCAGCATCCGAAAGGTGATAAAGACCCGTTTGCGCTGCGTCGTGCGGCGCTGGGCGTGCTGCGTATTATCGTTGAGAAGAACCTCAATCTTGATCTGCAAACGCTGACCGAAGAAGCTGTGCGCTTGTACGGTGATAAGCTGACTAACGCCAATGTGGTGGATGACGTTATCGACTTTATGCTCGGTCGCTTCCGCGCCTGGTATCAGGACGAAGGTTACACCGTCGACACCATCCAGGCGGTACTGGCGCGTCGTCCGACTCGTCCGGCAGATTTTGATGCCCGCATGAAGGCGGTATCGCACTTCCGTACCCTGGAAGCAGCGGCAGCACTGGCGGCGGCGAACAAGCGTGTATCTAACATTCTGGCGAAATCAGACGAAGTGCTGAGCGATCGCGTGAATGCCTCCACCCTGAAAGAGCCGGAAGAAATTAAACTGGCGATGCAGGTAGTTGTATTGCGCGACAAGCTGGAGCCGTACTTCGCAGAAGGTCGTTATCAGGATGCGCTGGTCGAACTGGCTGAGTTGCGTGAACCGGTTGATGCCTTCTTCGATAAAGTGATGGTAATGGTCGATGACAAAGAACTACGTATCAACCGTCTGACCATGCTGGAAAAACTGCGCGAATTATTCCTGCGTGTAGCGGATATTTCTTTACTGCAGTAATAACTCCTTTATTAAAAAGTCTGCCAGATGGCAGACTTTTTTTTCACTAAATAATACAGCTACCTTTAATAATCTTCTGCTGAATAAAAATCATCTCATATATTAATTTTATGATATTTTTTTCGGAATTTATTAAGGAGAGGAAAAGAGGTTATTACGCTAAAATAAGTCTGGGTGCTTGAGACTGTTTGTCTCAGGTATTCACCAAAAGGCAGACAGAGAAAAGCCCCACCTGACTATAAATCAAAGTGAGGCTGCCCTATGCCTGAACACCATAAGGTTAGCCTCTTACTCGTTGGAAATCAACACAGGAGGCTGGGAATGCCGCAGAAATATAGATTGCTTTCTTTAATAGTGATTTGTTTCACGCTTTTATTTTTCACCTGGATGATAAGAGATTCACTGTGTGAATTGCATATTAAACAGGGAAGCTATGAGCTGGCGGCATTTTTAGCCTGCAATTTGAAAGAGTAAGAGTCTTTGGCGGGAAATTATTCCCGCCTTTCTTACGGCGTTGCGCATTCTCATTGCACCCAAATTTATTCTTTATAAAAATAATAATAGATTGTATTACGCGATCGATTATTTATTTCCTGAAATAACAAATAAAAAAATCCCCGCCAATTGGCAGGGATCTTAGATTCTGTGCTTTTAAGCAGAGATTACAGGCTGGTTACATTACCAGCTGCCGGGCCTTTAGCGCCGCTTTCGATGGTGAAGGACACTTTCTGACCTTCGTCCAGAGATTTGTAACCATCGTTCTGGATAGCAGAGAAGTGTACGAACACGTCTTTAGAGCCATCGTCAGGAGTGATGAAGCCGAAGCCTTTGTCAGCGTTGAACCATTTTACGATACCAGTCATTTTACCGGACATAGTGTATTACCTTTAATAATTAAGTGTGCCTTTCGGCGATATGGCGTGCTTTACAGATTTTGAAGCGTTAAAGGAATGTGCACTACGAGGGGTATCAACGATAACTCTTGAAGGGACTTGCCTTACTACACTGCTTTAATGGTCTGTACGTCAAACCGTTGATGTGCATTAAGCCACGCATTGAATGGTGATGCAACAATTATTTTCCATATTTATGATTAATTGGTCGGAAAACGGTCCTGTCATCAGGACCGTAAACATCAATACAGTAGATAAAAGTCTATTCCATCAACTGTTTACTTAATGCTGGGTTGGCCTGGATCAGGCGCATCAATTTTAGTTCGGCACTGGAAGGCTTTACGCGTCTGGACTCCCACTCTTTCACCATGGCTACTGATACGCCCAAAACCCGGGCGAAATCATCAATTTTTAACCCTGTCCCTTTACGTAATTGCTCGATTTCGGTACAAGGCGTTGTTCTGTGCGTCAGGGTAATCTTTTGCGTTTCATCTTTAAAAACAATTTGTTCCAGGCTACTCAACAGCTCATGCATTGGATCTTTATATTCCATTGAAAACTCCTCAAATCACACTGCGGGATCGTGAATTTCATCGAAGCTTATTAAGAATAGTCGGGAAAAGCAGACACAGCGGGGAGAAACCCGTGAGTGATTTAAGTATGATTCGATTCAGCTACTAAGTTGCCGTGACTTATAGTCGTCTAACGATATGATTAATGCCGAAATATTTCTCAGCGTCCTGGGATTGTAAAGATTCCGAAAATTTGGCCTACCAAGAGAAGGGATGAGCTGACCACAAAAACGCAATAGCAATGTCTGTTTTTAACAATAAAACAACAAATTAACTCTTCTTCATTTTCTACATCATTTTCCCAGGAAGATTATGCATAAAGGGTATCCTGTAAGCCTGTCCTGGACTATCCTTGTCAGCGTCAGACACGCGTGTGTCGTTGTGCGCTTTTTTTGGGTGAAAGGAGTAAGAAAATGGCGACAGGAAAGTCCTGCTCTCGCTGGTTTGCGCCTCTTGCGGCGTTATTAATGGTAGTTAGCCTGAGTGGGTGTTTTGATAAAGAAGGCGATCAGCGTAAAGCGTTTATCGACTTCCTGCAGAATACAGTGATGCGTAGCGGTGAACGTCTACCAACCCTGACTGCCGATCAGAAAAAACAGTTTGGTCCTTTTGTCTCTGATTACGCGATCCTGTATGGCTATTCCCAACAGGTTAATCAGGCGATGGATTCCGGTCTGCGTCCGGTTGTAGACAGCGTTAACGCGATTCGCGTACCACAGGATTACGTCACGCAAAGTGGTCCACTGCGTGAAATGAACGGATCTCTTGGCGTACTGGCGCAACAATTGCAAAATGCGAAGTTGCAGGCCGATGCTGCGCACTCTGCGCTAAAACAGACCGATGACCTGAAACCGGTCTTTGATCAGGCATTCACTAAAGTAGTGACGACCCCAGCTGATGCGTTGCAACCGCTGATTCCGGCGGCTCAAACGTTCACGCAGCAACTGGTGATGGTGGGGGACTACATTGCTCAACAAGGTACTCAGGTGAGCTTTGTCGCGAATGGCATCCAGTTCCCGACTTCACAGCAGGCGAGTGAATATAACAAACTGATTGCGCCATTACCGGCACAGCATCAGGCGTTTAATCAGGCCTGGACCACGGCAGTCACTGCAACCCAATAAAGAGTAAAAGCCCGAACGGTTATCGGGCTTTTCTCCACGCAGTCGCGGCTTAGTCCGCGACGTGCGGATTCACACAGTTCTTCTCAACCTTCCCCTGCAACGCATTAATCAAATTATCCACGGCACAGGCAGCCATGCCATAACGCGTCTCATGGGTGGCTGAACCAATATGTGGTACTGCAACGACATTTGTCATTGAGAGCAACGGCGAATCTACTGGCAATGGCTCTTGTTCGAAGACATCCAGACCAGCGGCGTGAATTTCCCCTTTCTGCAACGCCGCAATCAGTGCATTTTCGTCAACTACCGGCCCACGCCCTGCATTAATGAAAATGGCGGAGGATTTCATTTTGGCGAATTGTTCTGCGCCAAACAGGTGATGAGTTTCTTCAGTTAGCGGCAGGATCAGGCAAACGAAATCTGATTCTTGTAACAGCGTATCCAGATCGCAGTAGCGGGCGTTAAAGCGTTCCTCTGCTTCTTTATGGTGGCGGCGCGCGTTATAGAGAATTGGCATATTGAAGCCAAAGTGCGCGCGCTGTGCCAGGGCCATGCCGATCCGTCCCATCCCGACAATGCCCAGTGTTTTATGGTGAACGTCAACGCCGTACCAGTCCGGGCCGATATTGGCGGTCCATTCGCCAGCTTTTACGCGTTCCGCCACTTCCACAATCCGACGCGCTGTACACAGCACCAGCGCCATCAGCGTATCGGCGACGGTTTCCGTTAACACGGTTGGCGTATGCATCAGCAGGATTTTTCGAGCGTTAAGCGCATCGACGTCGAAATTGTCATAGCCGACGGAGACAGTTGAAGTGGCACGCAGTTTTGGCATTTTTTCCAGTAATGCGGCATCAACATTCTCGTTTGAACCCAGTAAACCTTCAGCTTCGGCAAAAATCGCCGCGTTTTGTTCAATGGTTTGTGGATTGAGGTCTGCTACCTGGTGAACGGTGAAATGCTCTTGCAGGCGTTGCAGTAGATCATCAGGTAAGGCTTTGTAGAGGATAACGGACGGCTTCATTCTTCTCTCCATTCACTGATAAGGCGATCACCTTAGCCTGAAATATGATGAAGGAAAACTGAAGAATGCCAGGTGATTTCTGCATCACCCGGCATGAAAGGGATTAGAGCGGGCTTAAAGTGATTTCTACACGGCGGTTTTGCGCCTTACCTTCAGCGGTGCTGTTGCTGGCGATCGGATTAGCCGGGCCAAGACCCTGAGTACGGATGCGGCTGGCGTCCACACCCTGGGTGATCAACGCGCTGGCAACGGAATCCGCACGCTGCTGGGAGAGACGCATGTTCAGGTCGTGACCACCCGTGCTGTCGGTATAACCAATCACGTTAACTGCCGTTTTTGGGTACTCTTTCAGCACCATTGCCACGCCAGTCAGCGTGTTAGCACCGGCTGGTTTAAGGGTCGCGCTGCTGCTGTCAAAGGTCACATTGTTCGGCATGTTAAGGATAATGTTGTCCCCGCTGCGGGTTACGCTAACGCCGGTGCCGCGCATTTTGTCACGCAGCTTCGCTTCCTGTACATCCATATAATAACCAACGCCACCGCCCAGTGCCGCGCCTGCTGCTGCGCCAATCAGCGCGCCTTTACCGCGATCTTTCTTCGAAGAAGAGAGCGCGCCAATACCCGCGCCAACGAGAGAGCCCAGACCTGCGCCGATAGCAGATTTGCCTGCTTCACGTTCGCCGGTGTAAGGGTTAGTTGTACAGCCAGATACCGCCAGAGCGCCGCTCACGACGGCAGCAATAAGATAAACACGTTTCTTCATTGTTAATCCTTAATAACCTTTTTATTCTTGTTCACGGGTGCCGTGGCGGGAGATTATGCCGTGTGAACATGAAGATTATTCCTGGGAATACTCGGAAATTTGTAAGTAATATTTAACTGCCCAATACATCTAACCTTTCAGGAGCCTTCGGTTTGGCCAATTCATCCTCACGTTATTCCGTTCTGACTGCCGCCCACTGGGGACCCATGCTGGTTGAAACCGACGGTGAAACAGTTTTTAGCTCGCGTGGCGCGTTAGCGACAGAGCTGGAAAACTCCTTGCAGAGCGCGGTTCGCGACCAGGTTCACAGCAATACGCGGGTACGATTTCCAATGGTGCGCAAAGGCTTTCTCGCGTCACCAGAAAACCCGCAAGGCATTCGTGGGCAGGATGAATTTGTTCGCGTGAGTTGGGATGAGGCGCTGGATCTTATTCACCATCAACATAAACGTATTCGTGAGGCTTATGGCCCAGCATCGATTTTTGCTGGTTCCTACGGCTGGCGTTCAAATGGCGTCTTGCATAAAGCGTCAACTTTATTACAACGCTATATGGCGCTGGCAGGCGGTTATACCGGGCATCTGGGGGATTATTCGACCGGCGCGGCACAGGCGATCATGCCGTATGTCGTGGGGGGCAGCGAAGTTTATCAACAGCAAACCAGTTGGCCGCTGGTGCTGGAACATAGTGATGTCGTGGTGTTGTGGAGTGCTAACCCTCTCAATACGCTGAAAATTGCGTGGAATGCATCCGATGAGCAGGGACTTTCTTACTTTTCTGCATTGCGTGACAGCGGGAAAAAGCTGATCTGCATTGATCCAATGCGATCGGAAACCGTCGATTTCTTTGGCGATAAAATGGAATGGATAGCCCCCCATATGGGCACGGATGTTGCGCTAATGCTGGGGATCGCCCATACGCTGGTGGAAAATGACTGGCACGACGAAGAGTTTCTGGCGCGTTGCACCACGGGTTATGACGTCTTCGCCTCCTATTTGCTGGGCGAGAAAGACGGAATAGCGAAAACTGCCGAATGGGCGGCGGAGATTTGCGGCATTCCACCCGAGAAGATTCGCGAGCTGGCGGCTATTTTCCACCAAAACACTACGATGCTGATGGCGGGATGGGGAATGCAGCGCCAACAGTTTGGTGAGCAAAAACACTGGATGATCGTCACGCTGGCGGCAATGTTGGGGCAAATCGGCACACCCGGCGGCGGCTTTGGCCTTTCTTACCATTTTGCCAATGGCGGCAATCCGACCCGCCGCGCTGCAGTGCTTTCTTCCATGCGAAGTAGTTTGCCCGGCGGCACCGATGCGGTAGATAAAATCCCCGTTGCCCGTATTGTTGAAGCATTAGAAAACCCCGGTGGCACATATCAACACAACGGTATGAACCGACATTTCCCGGATATTCGTTTTATCTGGTGGGCGGGTGGTGCCAACTTTACCCACCATCAGGATACCAATCGTCTGATTCACGCCTGGCAAAAACCAGAGCTGGTGGTGATCTCCGAATGCTTCTGGACGGCGGCGGCAAAACACGCTGATATCGTTCTCCCTGCGACCACGTCGTTTGAGCGTAATGATCTCACCATGACCGGCGATTACAGCAACCAGCATCTGGTGCCGATGAAACAAGTGGTGCCACCGCGTGGTGAAGCACGTAATGATTTTGATGTTTTTGCTGAATTAAGCGAACGGTGGGAAAAGGGCGGCTACGCGCGATTTACAGAAGGGAAAAGTGAGTTGCAATGGCTGGAAACGTTTTATAACGTCGCCCGGCAGCGTGGGGCAAGTCAGCAGATACAATTGCCACCATTTGATGAGTTCTGGGAAGCCAACCAATTCATTGAGATGCCGGAAAACCCAGACAGCGAGCGGTTTATTCGCTTCGCTGATTTTCGCCGCGATCCGCAGGCGTATCCGTTAAAAACCGCCAGCGGCAAGATTGAAATCTTCTCACAGCGTATTGCCGATTACGCTTATCCGGATTGCCCAGGGCATCCAATGTGGCTGGAGCCGGACGAATGGCAGGGCAATGCAGAACCGGAACAGTTGCAGATACTTTCTGCTCACCCGGCACATCGTCTGCACAGTCAGCTGAATTACAGTTCCTTGCGCGAATTGTATGCGGTGGCAAATCGTGAACCTGTCACCATTCACCCAGAAGATGCGCGGGCGCGGGGTATACAAGATGGCGATACAGTTCGGGTGTGGAACTCGCGTGGACAAATCCTTGTCGGAGCCGTCATTAGCGAAGGTATTAAACCTGGCGTGATTTGTATTCACGAAGGCGCGTGGCCAGATCTTGATTTATCTGCTGGCGGCATTTGTAAAAATGGTGCGGTTAACGTGCTAACTAAAGACCTTCCCAGCTCGCGGCTGGGGAATGGCTGTGCGGGTAACACGGCGCTGGCATGGCTGGAAAAATATAATGGCCCGGAGCTGTCGCTTACGGCGTTTGATCCGCCTGCCAATCCATAATCCAGGTAGGGAGTTGGGTTTCCTCCTGCCATGCGCAGTCGACAATATGAAACCCCTGCGCATGGTAAAAATCTATCGCCGGTTGGTTTTTTTGATAAACCTCCAGCAACAAATGGGGATGGCGCTGCTGTACATGTTGCATCAGCGCCTTACCAATGCCGCGTCTGATGGCCTTCGGTGCGACAAACATCGCTGCCAGAAACCGGCCCTCCATAATGCTGACAAAACCGAGAAATTCACCATTGTCTTCCCACACCCAGTTTTGCGCGTTGGCTAGATATGCATCACGCACCAGCGGAATGCAGTCACGCCAATAGCTTGTTTCTATAAAGGGATGTCCCCAGCTTGTGCTTTCCAGCCATAACTCCAGAATCGCGGGCAGTTCCGAAAGCAGTGCTTCCCGAATCATGATTTGTTCCCCGGATGGCAACAGCAGCTAACCACATGATCATTCACCAGCCCACATGCCTGCATAAAGGAGTAACAAATTGTCGTGCCAACAAACTTAAAGCCGCGTTTTTTCAGAGCCTTGGAGAGCGCGTCGGAGGCGGGCGTTGAAGTAGGGATTTCGCTCAATGTTCTGGCTTGTGTCACTTGTGGCTGGTGGTTTACGAACGACCAGACAAAGTCGGCAAACGGTTCGCCGTTTTGCTCCATTTGCAGGTAAGCGCGCGCATTGCCGATAATGGCCTGGATTTTTCCACGATGGCGGATAATCCCGGTATCCTGTACCAGTCTTTCGATATCGTCTTCCTGCATTGCCGCGACCTTGACGGGATCAAACTGATGAAAACAAGCGCGATAATTTTCACGTTTTTTGAGGACGGTAATCCAGGATAACCCAGCCTGTTGTCCTTCAAGGCAGATCATTTCGAACAGTTTTTTACTGTCGGTTTCAGGCACGCCCCACTCATTATCGTGGTAGGCAATATAAAGTGGGTCCTGACTCACCCAGCCGCAACGTTCCATACTTTCCCTCGCTATATACCAGACCGTAAAAATTTCAGCCGCTTTTCTTGACGCATCGGTGAAAAAGTCAATATTTAATACAGGGCTACTATGCCCGATATCCTTCATACAATGACAATAATATTGCCGAATTCGGCTCTTTTCTGGAGTCGTGTTAATGATCATAAAAAAATGCGGTGGCCACTGGACGTTAAGTTTGCTGGCGAGCGTTGTAATCAGTTCTCTTTTTCTCAACACAGCTTATGCCTGGCAACAAGAATATATCGTTGATACGCAGCCTGGGCATACTACGGAGCGTTATACCTGGGATAGTGATCACCAACCTGATTACAACGATATTTTGTCGCAACGTATTCAAAGTAGCCAAAGGGCGCTGGGACTGGAAGTCAATCTGGCGGAGGATACGCCTGCCGATGTGACCAGCAGTATGAGTATGGGCTGGAATTTCCCTTTATATGAACATGTTACAACAGGCCCAGTCGCCGCATTGCATTATGATGGTACGACCATTTCGATGTATAACGAGTTTGGCGACAGCACTGCAACGTTGACCGATCCGTTATGGCATGCCAGCGTCAGTACATTAGGCTGGCGTGTTGATTCCCGGCTTGGTGATTTTCGTCCCTGGGCGCAAATCAGCTATAACCAGCAATTTGGTGAGAATATCTGGAAGGCTCAATCAGGCCTGAGCCGCATGACGGCGACAAATCAGAACGGCAATTGGCTTGATGTGACTGTGGGAGCCGATATGTTGCTTAACCCACATATTGCCGCTTATGCCGCGTTATCTCAGGCAGAAAACAGCAACAATAATAATGATTATTTGTATAGCATGGGCGTTAGCGCCAGATTTTAACTTGTCATTTACAATTTGAACCCGCGTATAACAATCATTGTGTTGATAGTGGGTACTAACTGACACAATTATTATTGTGGTGAATATTTGTCACGTCATTCATTCCTGAACTAAGGCATTTCATTCCGTTCTGATGGCATTTCATGCCGTTTTTCCCCTGGCATAAAGTGCACTTCGATATGGTTGTCGGCAGAGACCTTTCCTTTTTATTAATGCAGGAACACTGCCATGACACCTTCCAACTATCAACGTACGCGCTGGCTGACGCTTATCGGTACTATTATTACCCAGTTCGCCCTGGGTTCGGTTTATACCTGGAGCCTGTTTAACGGTGCACTTTCCGCCAAACTGGATGCACCGGTAAGCCAGGTGGCTTTCTCCTTTGGCCTGTTGAGTCTGGGACTGGCAATTTCGTCTTCTGTCGCGGGAAAATTACAGGAACGTTTTGGCGTTAAACGCGTCACTATGGCTTCCGGTATTTTGCTGGGATTAGGCTTCTTCCTGACCGCGCATTCCAACAACCTGATGATGCTGTGGCTGAGTGCCGGTGTGCTGGTCGGTCTGGCAGATGGCGCGGGTTACTTGCTGACGCTCTCTAACTGCGTGAAGTGGTTCCCGGAACGTAAAGGTTTGATCTCCGCATTCGCCATTGGTTCCTATGGCCTGGGTAGCCTGGGGTTCAAATTTATCGACACGCAACTGCTGGAAACGGTCGGTCTGGAAAAAACCTTTATAATTTGGGGCGCGATTGCGCTGGTGATGATTGTTTTTGGCGCGACCTTAATGAAAGATGCGCCGAAACAGGAAGTCAAAACCCATAATGGCGTGGTGGAAAATGATTTCACCCTGGCAGAGTCGATGCGTAAACCGCAGTACTGGATGCTGGCGGTAATGTTCCTGACTGCCTGCATGAGTGGCCTGTATGTTATTGGGGTGGCGAAAGATATCGCGCAGAGTCTGGCGCATCTTGATGCAATTTCCGCAGCCAACGCAGTGACGGTCATTTCAATTGCTAACCTTTCTGGTCGTCTGGTTCTGGGTATTCTGTCTGACAAAATCGCCCGTATTCGGGTCATCACCATTGGACAGGTGGTTTCGCTGGTGGGCATGGCGGCACTGCTGTTCGCTCCACTCAATGCGTTAACGTTCTTCGCGGCGATTGCCTGCGTGGCGTTTAACTTCGGCGGCACAATCACGGTGTTCCCGTCACTGGTCAGCGAGTTCTTTGGACTTAATAATCTGGCGAAAAACTACGGTGTAATTTACCTTGGTTTCGGTATCGGCAGCATTTGCGGCTCGATTATCGCCTCACTGTTTGGTGGTTTCTATGTGACCTTCTACGTGATTTTCGCCCTGCTGATTCTGTCTCTTGCACTTTCTACGACTATTCGCCAGCCAGGGCAGAAGGTGTTGCGCGAGGTTCACGTCTAAAAATATCATTGTAAGAAAATGAAGGGGAGGGACGTGAGTTTCTCCCTTTTCCTATTTCAGAGTATAAATAGAACAATGTATTCTTTCTATGGATGCATGGTGATGCTGCCAACTTACTGATTTAGTGTATGATGGTGTTTTTGAGGTGCTCCAGTGGCTTCTGTTTCTATCAG
>NZ_SZVK01000052.1:0-28542 GCF_005280595.1 Escherichia sp. MR
CGGTGGAGCTGCATGACAAAGTCATCGGGCATTATCTGAACATAAAACACTATCAATAAGTTGGAGTCATTACCCAAACTTTCTACCATAATGCGTCCCGTCTGAAATAAGCCTTCCTGTATTGCGTTGCTGGCATTAACCGCGTGAACCAGGGAGGCTAATAATACTACTTGCAAGAAGGCAAAAATAAACGCACCGATAATCAGAATATGTGTCAGGGATATTTTCTTTTCATCCTTCATTTTAAATAGCCCACAAACTGGCCTTCCTTCATTAATGCGACTTTTCCTGTGTGATGATAAACAATCACGTTATACAGACCCGACTGATAAACTGTGGCATCGGCATTATCTTCATCAATCGCACATAATGAATCATTGAGATAAGCAAAGTTCTTACTGCTCATTCTAAAGGTCATGCCAAATCCTTTATAAATGGCTTTCTTTGTCGCCTGGGCATGTTGTGCGGCTTCTGCATTTTTAAATGCCTGCGCTTCGGATGCACTTAAAATAGCCGCCTGACGCTGTTGTTCGGCAAGATAACAGGTGTCATGAGATACGCCTTGCGCCTGGCAGTCTGCAATGCGAGACGCGGGAGAGCTACAACCAGCCAGCATGATTAACGCCAGCAGGGAAATCGATTTAATGGTGCTATTCATCATTGTTAACCTTAAATAATATGAGAATTAATGAAGAGGTGATATTAGGCAAACGTCCTTGCTCTAATTTATTCAATAGTTCTGTTTTTTATTGGTATTTATAAGGTGTCTGGTAAAATTTTAGAACGAATATCCCACACCGACACCAGCACCGAAATCAGATTGCGTATCCGCAGAAACACCCGCTTTAAGCACTGTATGCGTTCCGGCATTAAAAGACGTACCGACAGATACCGCTGATTCACCATTAAACGTTCCCGCGCCCGCAGACACCATCATTAAATCACCGGTTTTTACCTGCGGCTGTGAGGCAATGGCAATAGCTGACGCAATCCCCGCATTGGCATCTTTACGGTTGTCTTCAACTTCGTTTTTCAGTGAGCTGAAATGGTTATTGAGCGTATTAATTTGTTGGCTGTTATCCGCTACTCGTTTTTGCGTGGTTGATAACTGCTGATGTGTATCGGTGGAATCCTGCACCAGATTTTGAATTTGTTCACCGTAATGAACGCTATCAATCTGTTGTTGTGCCGCCAGCTTACTTACCGCAGTGTTGGTTTTTGTTATATCGCCATGAATTTCTTCCAGTTCTTTTGATTGGTTCTCGGTGGCAACACTTTGAGATACCGTCGTCATGGTAGAAGAAAGAGCGTCAATTTTTTTCCCTTGCTCCTCAGAAGCGCGCGTGCTGGCTTCATTTTCCGCAGCCAGTTTAGCGTTGACCATACTCTGATAACGGACGGCGGTCTGAACATCACCGGTAGCGGCGACTGTTTTTTGTGTAGCTTCGATTTGCTTTTGTTGTTCGGTAATCTGCGTTTGTTGGGCTTCGGCTTGTTGCTGCTGTGCGTTATCCGCAGCCTCCTGACGGGCGTTGACCATACTCTGATAACGCGCTGCGTTCTGGACATCACCGGTAGCAGCAACCGTTTTTTGCGTATCGTTAATTTGGTCTTGTTGAGCTCTAAGAATGTTCTTCTGTTCGATAATGTCGTCAGTATTTTTATGAATAGCCGCTTTGCTGGCGTCAATCTCGGTTTGCGCTGACGTAATAGCCTGGTGCGCTTCATTGGCGGTCGACACTGCTGTGTTAGCGGTGGTTTGCGCATTCTGGATGGCGGTATCCTGTGCCGCATCGCGGTCTGCCTGGGTCTGTTCCGGGTAGATATTGTCGCCCGTCTCTGGAGACATATACCCATGCGAAAACAGGTAGTTTTGCGCGGCTTCTGTATTTCCAGTACGAATCATGAAGCGTCCAATTTTCTGGTCAACTTCTTCATGTGACATCCCTGGTTGGATTGCCTCCAGTTCTGTCGCTGCCGCCTCAATCGTATCACCCGCAAAGGCAGATGGACTGACAGCAGTAGCAATAACGACAGCCAGTAAAGATATCTTTACAGTTTTCATTCATTTTTTCTCAATCAAAGTAAGTCGCATTTATGTTTCTTATAGCAACATTAATTGTTGTTATAAGAAATGTTATGCGTTTCGTGTTGATCGAAATCTACGCTGGCATTTGTGTGATGTAAAGCGCGTTTTTATACGATGTAAGCGTAAACACCGACTAATAGAAACTAAAAAAGTTTCTATTAGAAATAAAATGGAAAATCATTTTGTGCTATTTCTCAGTAACAAACCGTAAAGACTTGTTTTGATAAGCGAAATAAATGCTGTTTCTGCACTAAACGTGATGCTGTTGCTGATGTATGTTAGAATGCGTTTCTTTGATAAATCTCAATTTTTAAGAGGTTTACACCAGGCAGGAAAATTAAATGAATGAATTTGAGAAGATTTTTAATGAAATGAATCTGGACAGGGCGTTACTCCCTATCCTTTTTCGTTCGAATCGCTCCACGGTGTGGAAGTATTTAAGCGGCGATAGTACGGCTCCTGCCTCTGCCATGTCGCTGATCATGCTGTTGCAGTTGATCCAGAAGAGAAACCCCGATTTGTTAGCCGAATGGTTAACGCTTTCTGATTTCACCATTCCGCCAGAAGTTTACCTGGATCAGCCCGATTACTGGAAAGGGTGGGTGTATACCCAACATAAGGTCAATAAAAACGTCCTGGAATATTTAAAAAAACATTATCCGGATGAAGACCAGAAAAGTATGGGTAAAACCACAGAAGAGTAAATTGCCATTCCCCGCCCACATGCCGGATGCGGCGTAAACGCCTTATCCGGCCTACGTTCGCGCATAGACTGGCAGGTTTTGTAGGCCTGATAAGACGCGTCAGCGTCGCATCAGGCGATGACCGCACGGATGATCAACGTTATCCCTTCAATCGCAATCACCTCAACATGCGTACCTGCGCCGAGATCCTCGCTGGCGCTGACAGGCCATGAACTGTCGCCGACGCGCATATGACCGCGCCCGTTGACCAGCGGAGATTCCAGCACAAAACGTCGGCCAATCAGCTGCTGCCCGCGCTGGTTTAAATGACTATCGCTGTGCTTTTGTTCGCGCACCCGCCGCGACAACCATTTCCACCACAGCCAGGCGGCGAGCAGCGTCAGGACGGCAAAGATCACCCCTTGCCACTCCCAACCCAGCGGCAGCAGCCAGACCACCAGACCAGTAATCACCGCCGCGACACCGCTCCACAACAGATAACCGTTTCCGCCCAGCATCTCGGCAGCCAGCAATAAACCGCCGAGACTTAGCCAGAAAATATGCGGGTGTACTACCAGCAGCTCGATCATGATTTATTTCGCTCGTTGGCGCTGTCTTTCACCAGTTCGGCAATCCCGGCAATCGACCCCATCAGGCTGCTGGCGTCTAATGGCATCATCACCACTTTGCTGTTACTGGACGAACCGATCTGTTGCAACGCTTCGGTGTATTTCTGCGCTACGAAGTAGTTCACCGCCTGAATATCACCGGAGGCGATGGCTTCAGACACCATTTGGGTCGCGCGAGCTTCCGCTTCGGCGGAACGTTCTCGCGCTTCAGCCTGTAAAAACGCCGACTGACGTTCACCTTCCGCTTTCAGGATTTGCGATTGTTTTTCACCTTCGGCTTTGAGGATTTCCGCCTGACGGATCCCTTCCGCCTCAAGGATGTAAGCGCGTTTGGTACGTTCCGCTTTCATCTGCGCGTTCATCGAAGAGATAAGCTCTGCCGGTGGGCGCACATCACGAATTTCAATACGGGTGACTTTAATCCCCCACGGGTTGGTGGCTTCATCGACAATATGCAGCAGGCGCGAGTTAATGCTGTCGCGCTGGGAGAGCATTTCGTCCAGTTCCATTGAGCCAAGCACGGTACGGATGTTGGTCATGGTCAGGTTGATGATTGCCAGCTCCAGATTGCTGACTTCATAAGCGGCGCGCGGGGCATCAATCACCTGAATAAAGCACACGGCGTCGATGGTAACGTTGGCGTTATCTTTCGAGATAACTTCCTGGGAAGGGATATCGAGCACTTGCTCCATCATATTGATCTTGCGACCAATGCGATCCATAAATGGCACCACCAGACTGAGCCCCGGCTGTAACGTTTTGGTATAGCGACCAAAACGTTCTACCGTCCACTGATAGCCCTGCGGCACGATTTTGACGCCCGCGCCGACAATCACCAGCGCGACAAAAATGAGAATCGGGATAAAAATAAGCATCGGAAAAACCTCCTGTTGTACCGTCCATAAAGAGCAAAATTGCTGCTTGATTAAACAAATTATACCTGATTACTGAAAGAGAGTTCCCCCTTATTCTTGCGGAGGATAAACTGTTTTTAGTAAAAATCAGAAAAAGGGATGGGTAATGCAGGAAAATAGTCTTTTGCTCCAACTGCAAAATGTTGGATATCAGGTGGGCGATACGAAGATTCTCAATAACATCAATTTTTCGCTGCGTGCTGGCGAATTTAAGTTAATTACCGGCCCTTCCGGCTGCGGCAAAAGTACGCTACTAAAAATTGTTGCTTCATTAATCAGTCCGAGTAGTGGAACGTTACTATTTGCAGGCGAAGATATATTCACCCTGAAGCCAGAGGAGTATCGCCAGCAAGTCTCCTACTGTGCCCAGACACCAGTGTTGTTTGGCGACACGGTATACGATAACCTGATTTTTCCCTGGCAGATCCGTAACCAGCAGCCTGACCCAGCCATTTTTCTCGATTTTCTCGAACGCTTCGCCTTACCGGACACCATTTTGACGAAGAATATCGCCGAGCTATCTGGTGGTGAAAAACAACGCATCTCATTGATTCGTAACCTGCAATTTATGCCGAAGGTTTTATTGCTGGATGAAATCACCAGTGCGCTGGATGAAAGTAATAAACATAACGTTAATGAGATGATCCACCGGTATGTGCGCGAGCAAAATATTGCCGTGCTGTGGGTGACACACGATAAAGACGAAATTAATCATGCGGATAAGGTGATTACACTGCAACCGCATGCCGGAGAAATGCAGGAAGCACGCTATGAACACGCATAATATTACCAACGAATCATTAGCACTGGCATTAATGCTGGTGGTGGTGGCAATCTTAATTAGCCATAAAGAAAAACTGGCGCTGGAGAAAGATATTCTCTGGAGCGTCGGACGGGCGATAATCCAGCTGATTATTGTCGGCTATGTGCTGAAATATATTTTCAGCGTTGATGATGCCAGCCTGACATTATTGATGGTGTTATTTATTTGCTTTAATGCGGCGTGGAATGCGCAAAAACGCAGTAAATATATTGCTAAAGCTTTTATCTCGTCGTTTATTGCCATTACGGTCGGGGCGGGAATTACCCTCGCGGTGTTAATTTTATCGGGTTCGATTGAGTTTATCCCGATGCAGGTGATCCCGATCGCCGGGATGATTGCTGGTAACGCTATGGTGGCGGTAGGGCTGTGTTATAACAATTTAGGGCAACGGGTCATTAGCGAACAGCAACAGATTCAGGAGAAACTGAGTCTTGGCGCGACGCCAAAACAAGCTTCAGCGATATTAATACGCGACAGTATTCGAGCGGCGTTAATTCCAACGGTGGATTCGGCAAAAACGGTTGGCTTAGTGAGTTTACCAGGAATGATGTCCGGGTTGATATTTGCCGGGATTGATCCGGTGAAGGCGATTAAATATCAGATTATGGTGACCTTTATGCTGCTCTCAACCGCCAGCTTGTCGACCATTATTGCCTGTTATTTAACCTATCGGAAGTTTTATAATTCGCGCCACCAGTTGGTGGTGACGCAATTGAAGAAGAAATGATGCGATACCGGATGCGCAGCATCGCATCCGGCGTTGTGGTTCATGTGCCGATCAACGGAATATCAATACAACAATGCATACAACTGGCGGCGATATTTCGACGCCAGCGCATCCCCCGTACCCAGCGCAGCGAGGATCTCCTGGAACGTTTTACGTGTCTGACCGTCTGCGGCGGTGAGATCTTTACGCAGATGCCCGAACAGTAACTCCAGCGCCTCTTCATTGCGCCCAACCTGATGCAACTGTAGCGCCAGTTGCGTTGCCAGTGCGGCATCTTCAGGATTCTCCGCTACCTGCTGTTGCAATTGTTGAATTTCCGGCGTATCAGCCGCCTGCTTCAGCAGTTCGATTTGCGCCACCAGCCCCTGGTAGCGGGTGTCCTGATCCTGCAACGGAATGGTTTTCAGCACCGCTTCTGCATCTTCAGAACGGTTCAGCACAATCAGCGTTTCTGCCAGCAGCAGGCCGATCTCCCCGTTCTGATTCGACAACTGCCAGGCGTCTTTCAGCAATGGCAGGGCGTCGGTGTAATTGCCTTCCTGCATCAGTTGCATCGCCTGCTGCGCTTTCAGCTCTTCTTCGCGCGGCAGCACTTTATCCAGCAGGGCGCGGATCGCCTCTTCCGGTTGCGGCCCCTGGAAGCCGTCTACCGGTTGCCCGTTCTGGAAAAGATATACGGTCGGAATCGCGCGCAGACCAAACTGCGCGGCAATCATCTGCTCCGCATCGCAGTCCAGCTTCGCCAGAATAAATTGCCCGTTGTACTGCGCCGCGAGGCTTTCCAGAATTGGGGTTAACTGCAAACAGTGCTGGCTACGTTCAGACCAAAAATAGAACAGCACCGGTGTGGTCATCGACTGTTCAAGAACCTGTTGCAGGTTAGATTCGTTAATGTTGACAATATTTTCTACGGACATGGAGTCGCTCTCTGTTGTCGATATTTTCTTTGACATGGGGGCTTAAGCGCGCGCTTCAACTCACCCCTGCAATATTTTGTCCATCACGCGCCCCGGCAGCAGGCGTTTGAGCACCATTACCGCCCAGGTCACCAGCGTCACCGGATAGCGCATCTTCGGCTTCTCGCTAATAAAAGCGTGGCGCACTTTGGCGACCACCGCTTCCGGCCCCAACGTAAAGCGGGCAGCAATGCCAGGGTTTTCGACCGGTTTATCACTTTGCGTCTGGTTGACGTTGTCGGTAAAGCGAGTACGAATGGGCCCCGGCTCAATCAGGCTGACTTTAATTCCGCTGTGGCGCAGCTCCATGCGCAGCGCGTCTGACCACGCCTCCAGCGCATATTTACTGGCTGCGTAAGCGCCACGACCCGGCGTGGAGATTAATCCCATCACCGATGAGGTCATCACAATACGCCCTTCACCGTGCGGTAACATCGCAGGTAACAGGCGCATGGTGAGCTGATGCGCGCCGAAAAAGTTGGCGGAAAACTGCTGTTCCATCTGCGCGCGGCTGATGGTGGAAAGGGGGCCATACATGCCGAATCCGGCATTGTTAAAGATCCCATACAGACAATTATCGGTCAGGGCGATCACTTCGTCGGCAGCGCGATCAACACTTTCTGGCGAATCCAGATCGATCAACACACCGGTGAATCCCATGCTGTTCATGCGCTCAACATCATCCGGCTTCCGGCAACCTGCCAGCACATGAAAACCCTGGCGTTTTAATTCGAGCGCGCTTTCCAGGCCAATTCCACTGGAACATCCGGTAATTAAGACCGATTTTTGCATAACTTTACCTGTCAGGATCTCCGTTGCTTTATGAGTCATGATTTACTAAAGGCTGCAACTGCTTCGCCATCCAGTCGGCAATAAACGGCTGGGCGTCGCGGTTGGGATGAATACCGTCATCCTGCATCCATTGTGGCTTGAGGTAGACCTCTTCCATAAAAAAAGGCAGCAGCGGAACATCAAACTCTTTGGCGAGTTTGGGGTAAATGGCGCTAAAGGCTTCATTATAACGGCGACCATAGTTTGCAGGCAGACGTATTTGCATTAACAATGGTTCAGCGTTGGCGGCTTTGACATCCTGCAAAATCTGGCGCAGCGTTTGCTCGGTTTGCTGTGGCTGAAAACCACGCAATCCATCATTGCCGCCCAGTTCAACCAGCACCCAGCGCGGCTGATGCTGCTTCAGCAAAGCCGGAAGGCGCGCCAGCCCTTGTTGCGAGGTGTCGCCGCTGATGCTGGCATTAACTACCGACGTTTTACTCTGCCACTTATCATTCAACAAGGCAGGCCAGGCCGCGCTGGCAGACATTCGATACCCGGCGCTCAGGCTATCACCCAGAATTAATAACGTGTCCGCTGCGGCGGCACGGAAGGTTAACAGAACCAGGAACAGGAAGGGCAAATGCCAGCGGAAAACATTGTTGAAGTTCATCATCTTAAGAAGTCCGTCGGTCAGGGGGAGCATGAACTCTCCATCCTCACCGGAGTTGAGCTGGTTGTCAAACGTGGCGAAACCATCGCACTGGTGGGCGAGTCGGGATCGGGTAAGTCAACCTTACTGGCGATCCTCGCCGGGCTGGATGACGGCAGCAGTGGCGAAGTGAGTCTGGTGGGACAACCGCTACATAATATGGACGAAGAAGCGCGGGCAAAGTTGCGCGCGAAGCACGTCGGCTTTGTTTTTCAGTCATTTATGTTAATTCCTACCCTTAACGCGCTGGAAAACGTCGAGCTTCCGGCGCTGCTGCGCGGTGAGAGTAGCGTGGAAAGTCGTAACGGAGCGAAAGCGTTGCTCGAACAGTTAGGGCTGGGTAAACGTCTTGATCATCTTCCGGCACAGCTTTCCGGCGGCGAACAGCAACGTGTGGCGCTGGCGCGAGCCTTTAACGGTCGGCCTGATGTGCTGTTTGCCGATGAACCTACCGGCAACCTTGACCGCCAGACGGGCGATAAAATTGCCGACCTGCTGTTTTCCCTCAACCGTGAACATGGCACCACGTTGATTATGGTGACTCACGACCTGCAACTGGCGGCGCGCTGCGACCGCTGCTTACGGCTGGTTAACGGGCAGTTGCAGGAGGAAGCATGATTGCACGTTGGTTCTGGCGCGAATGGCGCTCGCCGTCGCTATTAATTGTCTGGCTGGCGCTAAGCCTGGCGGTGGCCTGCGTGCTGGCGCTGGGCAATATCAGCGATCGCATGGAGAAGGGCTTAAGCCAGCAAAGCCGGGAGTTTATGGCGGGCGATCGGGCGTTGCGCAGTTCACGCGAAGTGCCGCAAGCGTGGCTGGAGGAAGCGCAAAAGCGCGGCCTGAAAGTCGGCAAGCAGCTGACTTTCGCCACAATGACCTTTGCAGGCGACACACCGCAGCTGGCGAACGTCAAGGCGGTGGATGATATCTACCCGATGTATGGCGATCTGCAAACTAATCCCCCTAGCCTGAAACCGCAGGCGGGCAGCGTATTGCTGGCCCCACGCCTGATGGCACTGCTTAACCTGAAAACGGGCGACACCATCGACGTGGGCGATGCCACACTGCGGATTGCCGGAGAAGTAATTCAGGAACCTGATTCCGGTTTTAATCCCTTCCAGATGGCTCCGCGTCTGATGATGAATCTGGCGGATGTCGATAAAACCGGAGCCGTGCAGCCGGGAAGTCGGGTCACCTGGCGCTATAAATTCGGCGGCAACGAGAACCAGCTCGACGGCTATGAGAAATGGCTGTTACCCCAGCTTAAACCCGAACAACGTTGGTACGGGCTGGAACAGGACGAAGGCGCGCTGGGGCGATCGATGGAACGCTCGCAGCAGTTCCTGCTGCTTTCGGCGCTTCTGACCTTGCTGCTGGCAGTGGCAGCGGTGGCGGTGGCGATGAATCATTACTGTCGCAGTCGCTACGATCTGGTGGCGATCCTCAAAACGCTGGGGGCAGGGCGAGCGCAACTGCGTAAGCTAATCGTCGGTCAGTGGTTGATGGTGCTGACGCTTTCAGCCGTTACCGGTGGGGCGATTGGCCTGTTGTTCGAAAACGTGTTGATGGTGCTGCTCAAGCCCGTTCTGCCTGCCGCACTACCGCCAGCCAGCCTCTGGCCGTGGCTGTGGGCGCTCGGCACCATGACGGTCATCTCGCTGCTGGTGGGGCTACGACCGTACCGCTTGTTGCTGGCAACGCAGCCTTTACGCGTATTACGTAATGATGTGATAGCGAACGTCTGGCCGCTGAAGTTTTATCTGCCGATTGTCAGTGTGGTGGTTGTGCTGCTGCTCGCCGGATTAATGGGTGGCAGTATGCTGCTCTGGGCGGTGCTGGCGGGCGCGGTAGTGCTGGCTTTGCTGTGCGGTGTGCTGGGCTGGATGCTGCTTAATGTATTACGCAGCATGACGCTAAAATCGCTACCTCTGCGTCTGGCAGTCAGCCGCCTGTTACGTCAGCCGTGGTCAACGTTAAGCCAGCTTTCGGCATTTTCGCTCTCCTTTATGCTGCTGGCACTGCTGCTGGTGTTGCGTGGCGATCTGCTCGACCGCTGGCAGCAGCAGCTACCGCCAGAAAGCCCGAACTACTTTTTAATCAACATCGCCACAGAACAGGTTACGCCGCTAAAAGCGTTCCTCGCGGAACATCAGATAGTCCCGGAATCGTTTTATCCGGTGGTGCGGGCGCGGCTGACGACGATTAACGGCAAGCCGACAGAAGGCAATGAAGATGAGGCGCTCAACCGTGAACTCAATCTCACCTGGCAAAATACGCGACCCGATCATAACCCGATTGTCGCCGGTAACTGGCCGCCAAAAGCGGGTGAAGTGTCGATGGAAGAGGGGCTGGCGAAACGCTTAAACGTTACCCTTGGCGATACCGTCACCTTTATGGGCGATACCCAGGAGTTCCGCGCTAAAGTGAGTAGCCTGCGCAAAGTGGACTGGGAAAGTCTGCGGCCTAATTTCTATTTTATTTTCCCGGAAGGGGCGCTGGACGGGCAGCCGCAAAGCTGGCTCACCAGTTTCCGCTGGGAGAACGGCAACGGCATGTTGACGCAACTTAACCGCCAGTTCCCGACCATTAGCCTGTTAGACATTGGCGCGATTTTAAAACAGGTCGGTCAGGTGCTGGAGCAGGTAAGTCGGGCGCTGGAAGTGATGGTGGTGCTGGTCACCGCCTGCGGTATGTTGCTGTTGCTGGCACAGGTGCAGGTGGGAATGCGTCAGCGCCATCAGGAGCTGGTGGTGTGGCGCACACTCGGTGCGGGCAAAAAACTGCTGCGCACGACATTGTGGTGTGAGTTCGCCATGCTCGGGTTTGTTTCTGGCCTGGTGGCCGCCATCGGTGCGGAAACGGCGCTGGCGGTACTGCAATCGAAAGTGTTTGATTTCCCGTGGGAACCGGACTGGCGATTGTGGATTGTGCTGCCGTGCAGCGGTGCGCTGCTGCTGTCGCTTTGCGGCGGCTGGCTGGGCGCGCGACTGGTTAAGGGGAAGGCGCTGTTCAGGCAGTTTGCGGGGTGATGACAGGCGTAGCGCATCCGGCATGAATAGTGCGCCTTTTGGCAACAATCTGAAACCGACTGTCATGCCGGTTTGTTAAAGGCCGAAGGTGGTAAACCTTCGGCCTTAGCTACGTTTCCTCAGTTATTCAATAAACTGGCGGATCAGTTCCAGCAGCGCGATCAGCGCCTTAAGAACGATGAGAACTTTATCGAGAAAAGTTTTCATCCGTTGCTCCCTTAAGGGAGAAAGACAATCACAGCTTACCCTTACGTTGCCTGTAACTATGATTTTCCTTCATGTGCTAGATGAGGACTGCCTCTCTCCAAATCAGAGCACCAGAATCAGCACCACCTGTATCCTGACCAGGACTTAAAAGTACTTTTCCGCACTGCGGTAATCCCTTGAGGCAGTATCATTACTAGCGTCGGGATTGTATCGCCGGCATAGCTGTTTGAATATGTAGGTATCCTGACTTATAATTCACTTGCTAGATGAGGACTGTTTCATCTCTGCCCAGAACCACCAACTCTCGGGCGGAAAAATAAAAAAACCGACTGTCATGTCGGTTTTTTTATATCTGTATTCTGTTGCAATCATTCTGTTCTCACGACAATCGCCGTTTCAGAATACCGCTCATCACCGCGCCTTAACCCACGCCATCACTTCCGCCCACTCACCGCGAAAGACAACCTTTTCCGCTTTTTTCTCAAGCTGATAGCGATACATCGGGTCGTAATACTCTTCAAGCAGCGGCACCAGCCAGGCCATATGACCGTCGGTGCTGCCGGTTGCGAGTTGCGTTGTCAGCGCCGTATCCAGCCGGGCAGCCAGTTCATTATATCGTTGTAGCCCCAGCCGACGCTTAATCGCCGAAAGACCGTGATGCAGATATTCGCAATACGCTTGCCAGCCCTGTTCGTCGCCATATGTATGGGTAAAATCATGATGCATACGCAAGAAATATTCTTCGTTCAGGCGTTCAAGCCGGATCTCAAACGGGTCTTCTACCACGGCAATCGCCGCCTGGGTCATTCGCTCGCGCAGACATTCCGGCAGATGGTTTGAACCAATCATCCGGCTTTCATCTTCCAGCACCCACAGGCGCAGATCCTGACGGGCGTCAGTTTTTAGCATCTCGGCAGCCAGCAGGTTTTCAAAACTCGCCTGGCTAAGTTGCGGCTGTAATGTGCGACCAAAAGCAGAACCGCGATGGCGCGCCAGCCCTTCCAGATCGACACCGTTCGGCTGTTGCTGCACTAACAGCGTTTTGCCGCTGCCGGTACAACCGCCAATCAGCACTATCGGTTTTTGTGACAGTTCAATGGTCGCCTGAATCGCGGTCTGGCGCAGTGCCTTATAACCGCCTTCCACCAGCGGATAATCAATCCCCGCTTCATGCAGCCAACGTTGCACAATATGTGAACGTTGACCGCCACGGGCGCAGCAGAGAATACCTTGCGGATTTTGCAGGCACGCTGCCCGCCAGGCGTCCATGCGCTGCTGACGAATTTCACCCGCCACTAGTTTATGCCCCAGCGCCAGCGCCGCGTCTGACCCTTGCTGTTTGTAGCAGGTGCCAACGGCGGCGCGTTCATCGTTATTCATTAACGGCAGGTTGATAGCGGCGGGCATTGCGCCTTGCTCAAACTCAATGGGGGCGCGAACATCAATAATGGGCGTATCAGCAATCAGCAGGGCACGATAGTCCTGTTCCGTGTGTCTCTCTTGCATAGTTAAAAGTGAACCTCAAATCAGCTTGCGCGCTATTTTACGCGCCAACGCGCGAGGAAACTTGATTTTTAACTGTGTGAGTTGCCGAAAATTTCTAAAAATCCGCTGATTTCTGGTCTGCGCTGGGTAAACAAGGTCACAATATCTTCTACCGCTTTGCCGCTACCAAATTTGCGCCATGCCAGACTCAATGGCGAAGGAGGGCGCATCGTTGGGATGACCCGGCTGACCAGTTGTTGATTATCGATCATTGACTGGCAAAGTGATTTTGGCAAAAAACCGATACCAACGCCCGCCAGATGGGCAGCGATTTTCGTCTCCATGTCCGGAACGAGAATCTCTTTTTGCCCCGGCAATCGCCAGGCGACTCGCTTTGTTAAGGTGCGGGCGCTGTCTTCAATATTGACCGCCGGAAAGCGCCGTAACTGCGCTTCTGTGAGCGGCTCTTCAACGTTCGCCAGCGGATGATCCGCCGCCATGACAAAGCGCCATTGCACCGAACCTAAAGGATCAAGGCTAAAAGTATTTGCCAGCGCCTCGGTTCCTGTGACGCCGATAGCCAGTGAAAAACCTTCGTACAATAGTGAGTCCCAGACGCCCATATAGATTTGTCTGGAGATGTGAAACTGGGTAAAGGGGTAACGTTCGTTCAGCCACGCCAGCAATTGGGCGACGGCCTGGGGGGTGTAGAGCAGGTTGTTGATGACAATATTCACCTGGCGTTCTACGCCATCATTCACCTGTTGCAGCTCGCTGGGCATACTTTCCAGCCAGCTCAGCCAGTCTCTGGCCTGACAAAGCAGATGCTCGCCTGCCGCTGTCAATGTCACGCTGCGAGTCGTGCGGAAAAACAACGCCACCCCGGTATTCTCTTCCAGAAGTTTAATGCGATAACTGATGGTCGCCGTGGTTTTGCATAATCGTTCTGCCGCTTTTGAAAAACTTCCTGTTTCAGCAACCGCAATGAAAGTCCGCAAGGTTTCTGGATCAAACATCTTCAGGTATCCCCTTTTAAATCCGCAAGTTGCGTGATTTTGCTGTCCTTTGATTTACTTGTATTTTTACATGATAACCCTGTGTGATTTGTGGGTTAAATCTAGTTTTGGAAAAATATTCCAACTTTTGTGTTGATGTTGTTCTCTTAAGGTTTTAGATTGCCTGTTATTGAAACCAAGCTGACCGGTCGGCGCTGGTTGAACGGAATTATGTTACAAGGACAACAAGATGAAACTTCAGGTATTACCGTTAAGTCAGGAAGCCTTCAGTGCTTATGGCGACGTAATCGAAACGCAGCAACGGGATTTTTTTCATATTAACAATGGCCTGGTGGAGCGTTATCACGATTTGGCGCTGGTTGAGATTCTTGAGCAAGACCGTACTCTGATTAGCATTAACCGCGCGCAACCTGCCAGGCTGCCGCTGACCATTCACGAACTCGAACGTCATCCGCTGGGCACTCAGGCGTTTATCCCGATGAAAGGGGAAGTGTTTGTGGTGGTCGTGGCGTTAGGTGACGACAAACCAGACCTGACAACGCTGCGGGCGTTTATCACCAACGGTGAGCAGGGGGTGAATTACCATCGTAATGTCTGGCATCACCCGCTTTTCGCCTGGCAGCGAGTCACCGATTTTCTGACCATCGATCGCGGCGGCAGTGACAACTGTGATGTTGAAAGTATTCCTGAACAGGAACTCTGTTTTGCGTGACGCCTGCAACCGACTTGCATAAGATAAACGAATTGTTCATTGTTTATGCTCACTTGTAGGTCGGAGTTAACGTAGGTATGACGGAAGTTAGACGGCGCGGCAGGCCAGGACAGGCGGAGCCTGTGGCACAGAAGGGCGCACAGGCGTTAGAGCGGGGAATTGCGATTCTGCAATATCTGGAAAAAAGTGGGGGAAGTTCGTCGGTTAGCGATATTTCTCTCAATCTGGATTTGCCTCTCTCCACGACCTTTCGCTTGCTGAAGGTTTTACAGGCAGCGGATTTTGTCTATCAGGACAGTCAGTTAGGCTGGTGGCATATAGGATTAGGTGTTTTTAACGTCGGTGCGGCGTACATCCATAACCGCGATGTCCTCTCCGTCGCCGGGCCGTTTATGCGCCGCCTGATGTTACTTTCCGGCGAAACGGTCAATGTCGCGATTCGTAACGGCAATGAAGCGGTATTAATTGGTCAGTTAGAGTGTAAATCGATGGTCAGGATGTGCGCGCCGTTGGGCAGCCGTCTGCCGTTACATGCTTCCGGCGCAGGTAAGGCGCTGCTTTATCCGCTGGCGGAAGAGGAGCTGATGAGCATCATCCTGCAAACCGGTTTGCAGCAGTTTACGCCAACTACGCTTGTGGATATGCCCACCTTGCTGAAGGATCTGGAACAAGCGCGTGAACTGGGCTATACCGTAGATAAAGAAGAGCATGTTGTTGGCCTGAATTGCATAGCTTCAGCAATTTACGATGATGTGGGTAGTGTTGTTGCCGCTATCTCCATCTCCGGGCCTTCATCAAGACTGACAGAAGATCGCTTTGTCAGTCAGGGTGAGCTGGTCAGAGACACCGCCCGCGATATCAGCACGGCGTTGGGACTGAAAGCACATCCATAGTGTCTGTCGCATCCCGCTCTGCGGAGCGGGTTTTTTTGACAAAATTTGAAAGTTGGAAAATTTTTCCAATTAATTGAGGTAGGAAGAAAATGGCAAAAATGAGAGCCGTTGACGCGGCAATGTATGTGCTGGAGAAAGAAGGTATCACCACCGCC
This sequence comes from Escherichia sp. MR, assembly GCF_005280595.1. Taxonomy (NCBI): domain Bacteria; kingdom Pseudomonadati; phylum Pseudomonadota; class Gammaproteobacteria; order Enterobacterales; family Enterobacteriaceae; genus Escherichia; species Escherichia sp. MR. The sequence goes on from NZ_SZVK01000052.1 coordinate 15,802, forward strand.
TTTGGCGTTCCGGGAGCAGCAATCAATCCTTTCTATTCAGCGATGCGTAAGCACGGCGGTATTCGTCACATTCTGGCGCGTCACGTGGAAGGTGCGTCGCACATGGCGGAAGGCTACACCCGCGCAACGGCAGGGAATATCGGCGTATGTCTGGGAACGTCGGGACCAGCAGGCACTGACATGATCACCGCGCTCTATTCCGCTTCTGCTGATTCCATTCCTATTTTGTGCATTACCGGCCAGGCTCCGCGTGCCCGTCTGCATAAAGAAGATTTCCAGGCCGTTGATATTGAAGCTATCGCCAAGCCGGTCAGTAAAATGGCGGTTACAGTACGTGAAGCGGCGCTGGTGCCTCGTGTGCTGCAACAGGCATTTCACCTGATGCGTTCTGGTCGTCCGGGGCCGGTACTGGTGGATTTACCGTTCGACGTTCAGGTAGCGGAAATCGAGTTTGATCCTGATATGTACGAACCGCTGCCGGTCTACAAACCTGCTGCCAGCCGTATGCAGATCGAAAAAGCCGTAGAAATGTTAATCCAGGCTGAGCGTCCAGTGATCGTTGCCGGGGGCGGGGTTATCAATGCTGACGCAGCCGCGCTGTTACAACAGTTTGCTGAACTGACCAGCGTTCCGGTGATCCCAACGCTGATGGGCTGGGGCTGTATCCCGGACGATCATGAACTGATGGCCGGGATGGTGGGTCTGCAAACCGCACATCGTTACGGTAACGCAACGCTACTGGCGTCCGACATGGTGTTTGGTATCGGTAACCGTTTTGCCAACCGTCATACCGGTTCGGTAGAGAAATACACCGAAGGGCGCAAAATCGTCCATATCGATATTGAGCCGACGCAAATTGGCCGCGTACTGTGCCCGGATCTGGGTATTGTCTCCGACGCCAAAGCGGCACTGACGCTGCTGGTTGAAGTGGCGCAGGAGATGCAAAAAGCCGGTCGTCTGCCGTATCGTAAAGAGTGGGTCGCCGACTGCCAGCAGCGCAAACGCACTTTGCTGCGTAAAACTCACTTCGACAACGTGCCGGTGAAACCGCAGCGCGTGTATGAAGAGATGAACAAAGCCTTTGGTCGCGATGTTTGCTATGTCACCACCATCGGCCTGTCACAAATTGCTGCGGCGCAAATGCTGCACGTCTTTAAAGACCGCCACTGGATCAACTGTGGGCAGGCAGGCCCGCTGGGCTGGACCATTCCGGCGGCGCTGGGCGTGTGTGCCGCTGATCCAGAGCGCAATGTGGTGGCGATTTCCGGTGACTTCGACTTCCAGTTCCTGATTGAAGAATTAGCCGTTGGCGCACAGTTCAATATTCCGTACATCCATGTGCTGGTTAATAACGCCTATCTCGGCCTGATTCGTCAGTCGCAGCGTGCATTTGATATGGATTACTGCGTACAGCTTGCGTTTGAAAATATTAACTCCAGTGATGTGAACGGTTATGGCGTTGACCACGTGAAAGTGGCAGAAGGTTTAGGTTGTAAAGCGATTCGCGTTTTCAAACCGGAAGATATTGCACCGGCCTTTGAACAAGCGAAAGTCTTAATGAATCAGTACCGAGTCCCGGTGGTGGTGGAAATTATGCTGGAGCGAGTAACCAATATTTCGATGGGTAGCGAACTGGATAACGTTATGGAATTTGAAGATATCGCCGATAACGCAGCGGACGCGCCGACTGAAACCTGCTTCATGCACTATGAATAAGGGAGATAAATAATGTTACGTTTCTCTGCTAATTTATCGATGTTATTTGGCGAATATGATTTTCTCGCCCGTTTTGAGAAAGCCGCGCAGTGTGGTTTTCGCGGCGTTGAATTTATGTTTCCTTATGACTACGACATTGAAGAATTAAAACAGGTGCTGGCGAGTAATAAACTCGAGCATACGCTGCATAATTTACCTGCGGGTGACTGGGCGGCGGGCGAGCGGGGTATTGCCTGTATTCCTGGCCGTGAAGAAGAGTTTCGTGATGGCGTAGCAGCGGCGATTCGTTATGCCCGTGCGCTGGGTAATAAAAAAATCAACTGTCTGGTCGGTAAAACTCCGGCGGGTTTCAGCAGTGAACAGATTCACGCAACGCTTGTGGAAAACCTGCGTTATGCCGCGAATATGTTGATGAAAGAAGATATTTTATTACTGATTGAACCTATCAACCATTTCGATATCCCTGGTTTCCATCTCACCGGAACTCAGCAGGCGCTGAAACTGATTGATGATGTAGGCTGCTGCAATTTGAAAATTCAGTATGACATTTATCATATGCAGCGGATGGAAGGTGAATTAACCAACACCATGACCCAATGGGCCGATAAAATTGGTCACCTGCAAATCGCCGATAATCCACATCGTGGCGAACCGGGAACCGGAGAAATTAATTACGATTATCTCTTTAAGGTAATTGAAAATTCTGACTACAACGGTTGGGTTGGCTGTGAATATAAACCCAGAACCACCACGGAAGCCGGTTTAGGCTGGATGAAACCGTACCGTTAAAACGTAACGCTGTTCAGACAATGCTTTTTTAGGCCGCTACGTCGGCAGGGGATCGCGTTGTCTGAATTCAGGAAAAGCGACATTTAAAAGAGGCTAAATATGAAACTGGGATTTATTGGCTTAGGCATTATGGGTACTCCGATGGCCATTAATCTGGCGCGCGCCGGTCATCAACTGCATGTCACAACTATTGGTTCGGTTGCTGATGAATTACTGTCACTCGGTGCCGTCAGCGTTGACACTGCGCGCCAGGTAACAGAAGCGTCAGACATCATTTTTATTATGGTGCCGGATACGCCACAGGTTGAAGAAGTTCTGTTTGGTGAAAATGGTTGTACCAAAGCCTCGCTGAAGGGCAAAACCATTGTTGATATGAGCTCCATTTCACCGATTGAAACTAAACGTTTCGCCCGTCAGGTGAATGAACTGGGCGGCGATTATCTCGACGCGCCAGTCTCCGGCGGCGAAATCGGCGCCCGTGAAGGGACATTGTCAATTATGGTTGGTGGCGACGAAGCGGTATTTGAACGTGTTAAACCGCTGTTTGAACTGCTCGGTAAAAATATCACCCTCGTGGGCGGTAACGGCGACGGTCAGACCTGTAAAGTAGCAAACCAGATTATCGTGGCGCTCAATATTGAAGCGGTTTCTGAAGCCCTGCTGTTTGCATCGAAAGCCGGTGCCGATCCGGTGCGTGTGCGCCAGGCGCTGATGGGCGGCTTTGCTTCCTCGCGCATTCTGGAAGTTCACGGTGAGCGTATGATTAAACGCACCTTTAATCCGGGCTTCAAAATTGCTCTGCACCAGAAAGATCTCAACCTGGCGCTGCAAAGTGCGAAAGCACTGGCGCTGAATCTGCCAAACACCGCAACCTGCCAGGAGTTATTTAATACCTGTGCGGCAAACGGCGGCAGCCAGTTGGATCACTCTGCATTAGTGCAGGCGCTGGAGTTAATGGCGAATCATAAACTGGCCTGATAAAAAGTCATCGTTGCCGATAAAGCCTCGATGCCTGCAATAAAAATGGCCGATATCAAATAATTGATTCGGCCAGCAGTAAAAAAGAAAGCAGCCAACGACGTTGCTTCAGTATTAAAAATTATTTTTTATTTTATTAGTTCCTCATAGCTAGATTAAAACAGCGTTATTCGATACGTGAAATTAAGAGGGATTTATGGAACATCAGAGAAAACTATTCCAGCAACGCGGATATAGCGAAGATTTATTACCGAAAACACAAAGTCAACGTACCTGGAAAACATTTAACTACTTTACCTTATGGATGGGTTCGGTTCATAACGTTCCCAATTATGTAATGGTCGGCGGCTTTTTTATTCTCGGCTTGTCTACTTTTAGTATTATGCTGGCAATTTTCCTTAGCGCCTTTTTTATAGCTGCGGTAATGGTATTAAACGGTGCTGCGGGCAGTAAATACGGCGTGCCTTTTGCTATGATCCTGCGAGCTTCGTATGGCGTGCGTGGCGCACTGTTTCCCGGACTGTTAAGAGGCGGGATTGCCGCCATCATGTGGTTTGGTTTGCAGTGTTATGCTGGATCGCTGGCCTGCTTGATCCTGATTGGCAAAATCTGGCCGGGATTTTTAACTCTCGGCGGTGATTTTACCCTGTTAGGGCTTTCTCTACCGGGCTTAATCACTTTCTTTCTCTTCTGGCTGGTTAACGTTGGTATTGGTTTTGGCGGTGGCAAAGTTTTAAATAAATTCACCGCTATTCTTAACCCGTGCATCTATATCGTCTTCGGCGGTATGGCAATTTGGGCGATTTCGCTGGTAGGGATTGCTCCAATCTTTGACTACATTCCTGGCGGTATTCAGAAAGCAGAAAATAGTGGCTTCCTGTTCCTGGTGGTGATCAACGCGGTGGTTGCGGTCTGGGCGGCACCGGCGGTGAGCGCATCAGACTTTACGCAAAACGCTCACTCTTTCCGTGAGCAGGCGCTGGGGCAAACGCTCGGTTTGGTTGTGGCCTATATTCTGTTTGCGGTCGCCGGGGTATGTATTATTGCCGGAGCCAGTATTCATTACGGCGCTGACACCTGGAACGTGCTGGATATTGTTCAGCGTTGGGACAGCCTGTTTGCCTCGTTCTTTGCGGTACTGGTTATTCTGATGACAACCATCTCCACTAACGCCACCGGTAATATTATTCCGGCTGGTTATCAGATTGCCGCTATTGCACCGACGAAACTGACCTATAAAAACGGTGTACTGATTGCCAGTATTATCAGCCTGCTGATCTGCCCGTGGAAATTAATGGAAAACCAGGACAGTATTTATTTGTTCCTCGATATTATCGGTGGGATACTGGGGCCGGTAATTGGTGTGATGATGGCGCATTATTTCGTAGTAATGCGCGGGCAAATTAATCTTGATGAACTGTACACCGCACCAGGTGATTTTAAATATTACGATAACGGTTTTAACCTCACTGCATTCTCAGTCACTCTGGTGGCGGTTATTTTATCTCTCGGCGGTAAATTTATTCCGGTCATGGAACCGTTATCGCGTGTTTCATGGTTTGTCGGCGTCATCGTCGCCTTTGCGGCCTACGCTTTATTAAAGAAACGCGCAGCAGTAGAAAAAACAGGAGAGCAAAAAGTCACAGGTTAATTAATCCCGATATTGAACATTGAGTTAAAAAACAATCTGTATTTTACAAGGAGTTTGTTATGTCTTTTGATTTAATTATTAAAAACGGCACCGGTCATTTTAGAAAACGAAGCTCGCGTTGTAGATATTGCCGTTAAAGGCGGAAAAATTGCCGCTATCGGTCAGGATCTGGGCGATGCAAAAGAAGTTATGGATGCGTCTGGTCTGGTGGTTTCTCCGGGCATGGTCGATGCGCACAGCCACATTTCTGAACCGGGTCGTAGCCACTGGGAAGGTTATGAAACCGGCACTCGCGCAGCGGCAAAAGGCGGTATCACCACCATGATCGAAATGCCGCTCAACCAGTTGCCAGCAACCGTTGATCGCGCATCGATTGAACTGAAGTTCGACGCCGCTAAAGGTAAGTTGACTGTCGATGCGGCACAACTGGGTGGCCTGGTCTCTTACAACATCGACCGTCTGCACGAACTGGATGAAGTGGGCGTTGTCGGCTTCAAATGCTTCGTTGCGACCTGTGGCGATCGTGGTATCGACAACGACTTCCGTGACGTAAACGACTGGCAGTTCTTCAAAGGCGCGCAGAAGCTGGGCGAAATGGGGCAGCCGGTGCTGGTGCACTGCGAAAACGCTCTGATCTGTGATGAACTGGGCGAAGAAGCGAAGCGTGAAGGTCGCGTAACCGCACATGACTATGTGGCTTCTCGTCCGGTATTTACCGAAGTGGAAGCGATTCGCCGCGTACTGTACCTGGCGAAAGTTGCCGGTTGCCGTCTGCACGTTTGCCACATCAGCAGCCCGGAAGGTGTTGAGGAAGTGACTCGTGCGCGTCAGGAAGGTCAGGATGTTACCTGTGAATCCTGCCCGCATTACTTTGTGCTGGATACCGATCAATTCGAAGAAATTGGCACCCTGGCGAAGTGTTCACCGCCGATCCGCGATCTGGAAAACCAGAAAGGCATGTGGGAAAAACTGTTTAACGGTGAAATCGACTGCCTGGTTTCCGACCACTCTCCATGCCCGCCGGAAATGAAAGCCGGTAACATCATGAAAGCATGGGGCGGTATCGCCGGTCTGCAAAGCTGCATGGACGTGATGTTCGATGAAGCAGTACAGAAACGCGGTATGTCTCTGGCCATGTTCGGCAAATTAATGGCGACTAATGCAGCAGATATTTTCGGTCTGCAGCAAAAAGGTCGTATCGCCCCAGGAAAAGATGCCGACTTCGTCTTCATTCAGCCGAATAGCAGCTATGTTCTTACCAATGACGATCTGGAATATCGCCACAAAGTCAGCCCGTATGTTGGCCGTACCATTGGCGCGCGTATCACGAAAACCATCTTACGTGGTGATGTGATTTACGACATTGAACAGGGCTTCCCTGTTGCGCCGAAAGGTCAATTTATCCTTAAACATCAGCAGTAATCTGGCCCCTGCAATGCCCGTCCTTGCGGCGGGCATTCTCCGGTTAAGGTGTGTTTATGTTCAATTTTGCAGTGAGCCGCGAAAGCCTGTTATCAGGATTTCAGTGGTTTTTCTTTATTTTTTGCAACACGGTTGTGGTTCCTCCTACGCTGCTTTCGGCTTTTCAGTTGCCGCAAAGTAACCTGCTTACGCTCACGCAATATGCTTTTCTTGCTACTGCACTGGCCTGCTTCGCTCAGGCGTTCTGCGGTCATCGTCGCGCTATTATGGAAGGGCCAGGCGGCCTGTGGTGGGGAACTATCCTCACTATCACCCTTGGCGAAGCATCGCGCGGAACACCTGTCAATGATATCGCCACCAGTCTGGCGGTGGGGATTGCGATTTCCGGCGTGCTGACGATATTGATTGGACTTAGTGGATTAGGTCATCGCCTTGCGCGGTTGTTTACTCCGACGGTGATGGTGCTGTTTATGCTGATGCTGGGCGCGCAGCTGACTACTATCTTTTTCAAAGGTATGCTCGGGCTGCCGTTTGGCATAGCCGACCCAAATTTTAAAATTCAGTTACCGCCGTTCGCGCTCTCGGTGGCGGTGATGTGCCTGGTACTGGGGATGATTATCTTCCTGCCGCAACGTTTTGCCCGTTATGGCCTGCTGGTCGGCACCATAACTGGCTGGTTGTTGTGGTACTTTTGCTTTCCTGCTTCGCATTCGCTCTCCGGTGAGTTGCACTGGCAGTGGTTCCCGCTCGGCAGTGGCGGTGCGTTGTCGCCGGGAATTATTCTGACGGCGGTGATTACAGGTCTGGTAAATATCAGCAATACCTACGGTGCGATTCGGGGCACGGATGTTTTTTATCCGCAGCAGGGCGCGGGAAATACGCGTTATCGTCGTAGCTTTGTGGCGACCGGATTTATGACGCTGATAACCGTACCGCTGGCGGTAATTCCATTTTCACCGTTTGTTTCATCCATTGGTTTATTAACCCAGACTGGCGATTACACGCGGCGTTCGTTTATTTATGGCAGCGTTATTTGCCTGCTGGTGGCACTGGTTCCGGCACTCACGCGACTATTTTGCAGTATCCCTTTACCAGTGAGTAGCGCGGTCATGCTGGTTTCTTATCTGCCTTTACTCTTTTCCGCGCTGGTGTTTAGTCAGCAAATAACGTTTACCGCTCGCAATATTTATCGACTCGCATTGCCGTTATTTGTCGGCATATTTTTAATGGCATTACCGCCTGTGTATCTGCAAGACCTTCCATTAACGCTTCGTCCTCTGCTCAGTAACGGCTTACTGGTCGGAATTTTACTGGCTGTTCTTATGGATAACCTTATTCCGTGGGAACGCATCGAATAATTTGTTGAAAAAGGATTGATAATGAAGATTGTCATTGCGCCAGACTCGTTTAAAGAGAGCTTAAGTGCAGAAAAATGTTGTCAGGCAATTAAAGCCGGGTTTTCGACCCTCTTTCCCGATGCGCACTATATCTGTTTGCCAATAGCAGATGGCGGCGAAGGAACGGTGGATGCGATGGTTGCCGCGACGGGCGGCAACATCGTGACGCTCGAAGTCTGTGGGCCGATGGGCGAAAAAGTGAATGCTTTTTATGGCCTTACCGGCGGCGGGAAAACGGCGGTGATTGAGATGGCGGCAGCAAGTGGCCTGATGCTGGTCGCGCCTGAAAAGCGTAATCCGTTGCTGGCGTCAAGTTATGGCACCGGCGAGCTGATTCGTCATGCGCTGGATAACGGCATTCGCCATATTATTCTCGGCATTGGCGGCAGCGCGACGGTAGACGGCGGTATGGGCATGGCGCAGGCGCTCGGTGTGCGTTTCATTGATGCCGACGGTCAGGCGCTGGCGGCAAACGGCGGCAATTTAGCGCGTGTGGCAAGCATTGAGATGGAGGAATGCGATCCGCGTCTGGCGAGCTGTCATATTGAAGTGGCGTGTGATGTTGATAACCCGCTGGTAGGGGCACGCGGCGCGGCGGCGGTGTTTGGCCCGCAAAAAGGGGCAACGCCGGAGATGGTCGAAGAGCTGGAGCAGGGGCTGCAAAATTTCGCCCGTGTTTTGCAGCAGCAAACGGAAATCAATGTCTGCCAGATGGCGGGCGGCGGCGCGGCGGGCGGTATGGGTATTGCGGCGGCGGTATTTCTCAATGCGGATATTAAACCGGGTATTGAGATTGTACTGCGGGCGGTCAACCTGGAGCAGGCGGTGCAGGGAGCGGCGCTGGTGATCACCGGGGAAGGGCGCATCGACTCGCAAACGGCAGGCGGTAAAGCGCCGCTGGGCGTGGCGTCGGTGGCGAAGCAGTTTAATGTACCGGTGATTGGGATTGCTGGCGTATTGGGTGATGGTGTGGAAGTGGTGCACCAGTACGGCATTGACGCGGTGTTCAGCATTTTGCCACGTCTGGCACCTTTAGCCGAAGTGCTCGCCAGTGGTGAAACCAATCTCTTCAACAGCGCGCGAAATATTGCCTGCGCCATTAAAATAGGTCAGGGAATTAAACCCTGATTCTTACCTTTAAAGCGGATGCGGTTCATATCGCATCTGCTTCTGATTGCTACGAGCATGGCTTTCCCCCTCTCCCCAAAGGGGCGAGGGGATTGTCTGTGCGGTTTTCAGCCTGAAGCGGATGCATTTTATCCCGCATCTGTTTTTTACCTGAATTTACCGCAAAAAAAGCCACGGTATAAACCGTGGCAAAATCCAACATAGCTAAAAATAATCAGGCGAGTGGTATGACTTAAATTTCTACGTCGCGGTTGCAATCTTTCGAGTAAATATAGCTGAACGCTTCACCACGCCCTACGCCATAACCGGCCTGTAAAGAATAAGCGCCCATAAAGATGTAATCGCCTTTTTTTACCGGGATCCAGTTATTATCGAGGTTATAAACTCCCTGACCGGAAAGAATATAAGCACCGTGCTCCTGAACGTGGGTTTCGATATAACCGTGGCTGGCACCTGGCGCAAAAGAGAGGATATGCATATTCATATCAAAACCTAACTCTTTGGGCAGAAAATCCAGCAGAATAACATCGTCCATGCCTTCATAATGAATGCGTTCCAGTTCGCTGGCATTGCCAGAAACCAGCCACGGCGCATGACCTTCTACCGGAACATAGCGGCGCTTATACAAGAAGATTTGGCTGTCTTCGGCCTGGGCATTAACAAACGTCATTAAGGAGCCTGGCGGGCAATAAAGATAGCCACCTTCGCTTAAGGCAAATGTTTTTCCTTCGGCTTCGGCAGTGATATTTCCAGAAATGACATACAGGAACGTTTCAATTCCTTCTCCGCCGAATCCCTGCTGATTACCGCCGTTTTGATGCAGCGTCACCAGATAATCGACAAACGTAGCGCCAAGCTTTGGTGTGGACAGGATTGTCGCGTCACAATTTTCAAAGCCAGGAATAATATTTTTTACCAGACCATCCGGGGTTAACAGCGCGAAATTACCGTGTTTAACAATCGCACGGTTAGCCAGTAAATCATCGCGGTAACCGGTGACGTTATTTAAATATCCCATTTATAACTCCTTATTTCTGCCAGGCAAGTTGATAAAGCATGAGTGCCAACGTTTTGACCCCTTCGGCAAGGTCGGTAATATTGGTGCGTTCCGCCGGGTTATGGCTGATCCCGTTAATGCTGGGAATGAAAATCATGCAGGTCGGCACGCGAGGCGCGAAAATTTGCGCATCGTGCCCGGCACCACTGTGCATCACCCGGTAATTCAGTTTTTCTGTTTCACACAGTTCCGTCAGGGTGGTGACCAGCTCTTCGTTCATCGGCACCGGTTCTTCGTCCATCCATAAATCGATATCAATACCAATGTCCATTTCATCGCAAATCGCCCGCATGTCGTTTTCTAACTGTTGGGTGAAATCGCGCAGCACGGCAGCGTCGGTGTGACGACAATCAATGGTGAACGTGGTTTTACCCGGCACTACGTTAACCGTATTTGGGCGCGGCTCCACTTTGCCAAAGGTCAGCACCAGCGGATCGCCCATCTTTTTCGCTTTGGCTACGGACTGATTGCAAATGCGGCTAAACGCATAAACCGTGTCACGACGATAGCCCATCGGCGTGGTGCCTGCATGGTTTGATTCGCCGTTCAGCGTCACCGTATAGCGACGTTGCCCGACAATTGCATTCACCACGCCAATTGACTGCCCATTACTTTCCAGCACACAGCCCTGTTCGATATGCAGTTCGACAAAGGCTTGAATATCCTGACGCGGAGTTAGTGGGGCGTTCGGCAGAGTGAATCCGCAAGCCTTCATCGCATCGACAAAACTATTTCCTTTGGCATTACAGATATTCCGCACGTCGTCAGGATTCGCCAGCCCAAAGATATTTTTACTGCCCCAGAAAACATACGGGAAGCGGCTGCCTTCTTCTTCTGCCATCGCCACCACTTCGACCGTACGTAGCGGCGCGCCGTATTGCGTTTTCAGCCAGTCAATTGCCAGCCAGGCCGCCAGCGCGCCGAATTGCCCGTCGAGGTTACCGCCGTTAACCACGGTATCGATATGCGAACCGCTCAGAACCACTTCCTGTGGATATTCGCTGCCACTCAGGCGACCGTATAAATTCCCCACGTCATCGAAACGTGTTTCCAGCCCGCTTGCTGCCATTCTTTTTTTAAATTGCTGTTGGGTTTCCAGCCATTCCGGCGAATAAAGTAAACGGGTCATCCCACCCGTAGGGTCAGCGCCAAAAGAGGAAAGCCAGGGCAGCGTTTCTTCTATGGCTTGACGAAAATGTGTAATCATAAGAAAGTCCTGTCTCAATAATTATTGCGCAAAGGGATTTTTCGTTTCGTATGACGTCTTATAAAGCGCGTCGGAAATTAAATACTGGTAAATATCATCAACAATTTCGATGCCTTCGACGGCGGCTTTTTGTTGTTTAATATCCTGATCCTGACCGGGATAATAAACCTGGTTAAAACCGGGCGCGGGGGTAATGGCATTTAATTCACGCATGGTCTGGCTAAGATGTTGACGGAATATTTCGCTGGAGGAGAAAAAGTTCGGGTTAATAACTACATGTAATTGCCCCAAATTACGCCCGGCGTGTAGATCGTCATACATCGAACTGACCTGGCGCCCGAACGGTAAGCCGAGTAACACGCCTGAGAGGACGTCAATCATCATCATCAGGCCATACCCTTTCGGCCCAGCGGCGGGGAGCAGAGCATGTACCGCGAACGGATCGGTTGTTGGTGCACCGTTTTTATCGACCGCCCAGCTTTCCGGGATAGACATATTACGCGAGCGGGCGTCGAGCACTTTTCCCCATGCCTGTACGGTAGTCGCCATATCAAAGGTAAGGATCTCGTCGCCTTCTCCCGGCGCGGCAAAGGCAAGTGGGTTAGTACCGTAGTAAATTTCCGCGCCGCCAAACGGCACCACCATTGGATCGGACTGGCACATCGAAATGCCAATTAATCCGGCGCGGGCTGCCTGCTGCACAAAATAAGAGATTGCGCCGCTGTGACCCATCCGGCTGATACCGACCACCGCAACGCCATTTTGTTGTGCTGTTTTAATGGCATGTTCCATGCCCATTTTCGCGGCGACCTGCCCGGCGGCATTGTCGGCATGTAAAATTGCCGAACACGGCCCCGTTTCTTCAAGACGGAACTCCGGTTCGCGGTTGGTGCCGCCTTTTGAAATACGTTCTGCGTAGTATTCCACGCGTACCGCGCCATGAGAGTGGATCCCTCTGGCATCGGCATAAACCAATACTTCAGCCACGGTTGCAGCGTGCTCACGTTTTAATCCAGCCTGGCAGAGTTTATTCTCGATTAGCTGGTGGAGTGTTTCCCGACTGATTTTCATCTGTCTTCCTTTTTAACGACGGTGTGAAGCATGACTGCAATTAACATACAGGGAAAATATCTGGATTATGTGATCCAGACAGGCAAAAAAATATAATTAGAATTTATTTGATAATCCGCGCACTTTTGGTTTGTTTTTTAAAATAACCCTGCTTGTTAAAAATTAGCAGATAATAGTCTGGCGGTTATTTGAATTCTTTTGCTAATAATTCCCGTGTGATATTCATCACCTTATTTTTCATCGGTCATCGGGTAATGACTCCAACTTATTGATAGTGTTTTATGTTCAGATAATGCCCGATGACTTTGTCATGCAGCTCCACCGA
>NZ_SZVK01000053.1:0-27883 GCF_005280595.1 Escherichia sp. MR
CTGATAGAAACAGAAGCCACTGGAGCACCTCAAAAACACCATCATACACTAAATCAGTAAGTTGGCAGCATCACCCATAGCACGATTGATTAAATAACCTTAATAACAATGCCGACTATAAGTCGGCATTGTTCTATCAGATAAATCCTCTTGTCTGTGATTTAACGAAAATCATACCGTGAGGTTAATCCTAAAATAGATTTTTAGTCTGTAATTATTTCGGAAAATACGCAGGTCAATCGCTTTTGTGTTTATTTTAACCTCATGATTAACTTAATTATTTATATATAATAAAAAATATATAATTGATATTTATTCCAATTATCCTAAAACCCCACCACTAATTCCTCGCGCCGTAATTCACATGCTTTAGTTGTGTATACTCGATCCCGCCCGAAATGTTTTTGGGTAAATCTCCATTCATTCAATGAAGGGAAATTGTTATGAGAAAAGTTCTGTATGGCATTTTAGCCATATCTGCGCTTGCGGCGACTTCTGCGTGGGCTGCACCTGTACAGGTGGGCGAAGCGGCAGGGTCGGCAGCAACGTCGGTTTCGGCGGGCAGTTCCTCCGCGACCAGCGTCAGCACCGTAAGCTCGGCGGTGGGTGTCGCACTCGCGGCAACCGGTGGCGGTGATGGTTCTAATACCGGAACCACCACAACCACGACCACCAGTACCCAGTAATAACGTATGTATCCCCAAAATAATTCGAGTTGCAGGAAGGCGACAAGCGAGTGAGTCCCCGGGAGCATAGATAACTATGTGACCGGGGTGAACGAGTGCGGTCACCGCATCTGCAGCTTGAAGTATGACGAGGATTAACCATAACCACACTCCGGTGTGGTTATTCTGCCCCTCTGGAGAAGAGTCGTGAAGCGACCTGCACTCATTCTTATCTGCCTGCTATTACAGGCCTGTTCAGCCACGACTAAAGAGCTGGGCAATTCACTGTGGGACAGTCTGTTCGGCACGCCAGGCGTACAGCTGACGGACGATGATATTCAAAATATGCCCTACGCCAGCCAGTACATGCAGCTTAATGGCGGGCCGCAGTTATTTGTGGTGCTGGCCTTCGCTGAAGACGGACAACAAAAATGGGTCACTCAGGATCAGGCCACTCTCGTCACACAACATGGTCGTCTGGTGAAGACTTTGCTTGGCGGCGACAACCTGATTGAAGTAAATAACCTTGCCGCCGACCCGCTGATTAAACCCGCACAAATTGTTGATGGCGCAACCTGGACGCGCACGATGGGCTGGACCGAGTACCAGCAGGTACGCTACGCCACCGCACGCTCAGTCTTCAAATGGGATGGCACCGATACCGTCAACGTCGGCAGCGATGAAACTCCGGTTCGCGTGCTGGACGAAGAAGTCTCCACCGACCAGGCGCGCTGGCATAACCGCTATTGGATCGACAGCGAAGGACAAATTCGCCAGTCGGAACAGTATCTCGGCGCGGATTATTTCCCGGTGAAAACCACTCTCATCAAGGCAGCAACACAATGATTAAACAAACTATTGTCGCGTTGATTTTGAGCGTGGGAGCGTCATCGGTCTTTGCGGCGGGCACCGTCAAGGTGTTCAGCAATGGCAGCAGTGAGGCCAAAACGCTGACGGGCGCAGAGCATTTAATCGATCTGGTGGGGCAACCGCGACTGGCGAATAGCTGGTGGCCCGGTGCGGTGATCAGCGAAGAGCTGGCAACGGCAGCAGCATTGCGGCAGCAGCAGGCGTTGCTGACACGGCTGGCAGAACTGGCAACAGATTCCAGCGCCGAGGATGCCGCCGCGATTAACGCCTTACGTCAGCAAATTCAGGCGTTGAAGGTGACGGGCAGGCAAAAAATCAATCTTGATCCCGATATCGTCCGCGTTGCGGAACGTGGTAACCCGCCGTTGCAGGGCAACTACACGCTGTGGGTGGGTTCCGCTCCGTCAACGGTCACGCTGTTCGGGCTTATCAGTCGTCCTGGCAATCAGCCATTCACCCCAGGTCGCGACGTAGCGAGCTATCTCTCCGGGCAGAGCCTGCTTAGCGGTGCAGATCGCAGCTATGCGTGGGTGGTTTACCCGGACGGGCGAACGCAAAAAGCGCCGGTGGCTTACTGGAACAAGCGTCACGTAGAGCCGATGCCCGGCAGCATTATTTATGTTGGCCTGGCGGACTCCGTCTGGAGTAAGACGCCTGATGCCCTGAACGCCGACATTCTTCAGACTCTGACGCAGCGGATACCGCAATAATGAAAAAAAGACATCTGCTTAGCTTACTGGCGCTGGGCATTAGCACGGCCTGCTATGGCGAAACGTATCCAGCGCCCATCGGGCCGTCGCAATCGGATTTCGGCGGCGTCGGTCTGTTACAAACGCCCACCGCGCGCATGGCGCGGGAAGGGGAATTAAGTTTGAACTATCGTGATAACGATCAGTACCGTTATTACTCTGCTTCAGTGCAACTCTTCCCGTGGCTGGAAACAACGCTGCGCTACACCGATGTGCGCACCCGGCAGTACAGCAGCGTCGAAGCGTTCTCTGGCGATCAAACGTATAAAGATAAAGCCTTCGATCTCAAACTGCGTTTGTGGGAAGAGAGTTACTGGCTGCCGCAAGTGGCGGTTGGTGCGCGGGATATCGGCGGTACGGGGCTGTTTGATGCGGAATATCTTGTTGCCAGCAAAGCCTGGGGGCCGTTCGATTTTACGCTCGGCCTGGGCTGGGGATATCTGGGCACCAGCGGTAATGTGAAAAATCCGCTCTGTTCAGCCAGTGATAAATATTGCTATCGCGATAACAGCTACAAACAGGCGGGATCTATCGACGGTAGCCAGATGTTCCACGGTCCTGCCTCACTGTTTGGCGGCGTGGAATACCAGACGCCCTGGCAACCGCTGCGCCTGAAACTGGAGTATGAAGGCAATAATTATCAGCAGGATTTTGCCGGTAAGCTGGAGCAAAAAAGTAAGTTTAACGTCGGGGCGATTTATCGCGTTACCGATTGGGCCGACGTTAACCTTAGCTATGAACGTGGCAACACCTTTATGTTTGGCGTTACGTTGCGCACCAACTTTAACGATCTGCGCCCGTCTTACAACGATAACGCCCGCTCGCAATATCAACCGCAGCCGCAGGATGCCATTTTGCAGCATTCGGTGGTGGCGAATCAGTTAACGCTGTTGAAATACAATGCCGGACTTGCCGATCCGCAGATCCAGGCGAAAGGCGATACGCTGTATGTCACCGGCGAGCAGGTGAAATATCGTGATTCGCGTGAAGGGATCATCCGTGCTAATCGGATCGTGATGAACGATCTGCCGGATGGGATCAAAACGATCCGCATTACGGAAAATCGCCTTAACATGCCGCAGGTGACGACGGAAACCGATGTCGCCAGCCTGAAAAATCATCTCGCCGGAGAGCCGTTGGGCCACGAAACGACGCTGGCGCAAAAACGCGTCGAGCCGGTGGTTCCGCAGTCCACCGAGCAGGGCTGGTATATCGACAAATCGCGCTTTGATTTCCATATCGATCCGGTGCTGAACCAGTCGGTTGGTGGCCCGGAAAACTTTTACATGTACCAACTGGGCGTGATGGGAACGGCGGATTTGTGGCTGACGGATCACCTGCTCACCACCGGTAGTCTGTTTGCTAACCTTGCCAACAACTACGACAAGTTTAACTACACTAATCCACCGCAGGACTCGCACTTACCGCGCGTTCGTACCCACGTGCGTGAGTATGTGCAGAACGATGTCTATGTGAATAACCTGCAAGCCAACTACTTCCAGCATCTGGGCAACGGCTTCTACGGTCAGGTCTACGGAGGTTATCTCGAAACCATGTTTGGCGGTGCGGGGGCGGAAGTGTTGTATCGCCCGCTGGACAGCAACTGGGCGTTTGGTCTGGATGCCAACTACGTTAAACAGCGTGACTGGCGTAGCGCGAAAGATATGATGAAGTTCACTGATTACAGCGTGAAAACCGGTCATTTGACCGCGTACTGGACGCCATCTTTCGCCCAGGATGTGTTAGTGAAAGCCAGCGTCGGGCAGTATCTGGCAGGGGATAAAGGTGGCACGCTGGAGATCGCCAAACGCTTTGATAGCGGCGTGGTGGTGGGTGGCTATGCCACGATCACGAATGTTTCGAAAGAAGAGTACGGAGAAGGGGACTTCACCAAAGGCGTGTATGTCTCTGTACCGTTGGATCTCTTCTCGTCTGGCCCGACACGCAGCCGTGCGGCAATTGGCTGGACGCCGCTGACGCGTGACGGTGGTCAGCAACTTGGGCGTAAGTTCCAGTTGTATGACATGACCAGCGACCGAAGCGTGAATTTCCGCTAAGCCGTGGGAAAGGTGCCAGTTTTCGCAATCACTGGCCCCCTCATTCTTAATGGCCTGTCGAGCCATCAGGAACGCAGTTCACCCCCGGTTTGCGATCTGGTGTGTAAAGGCGAAAACATTCTGTCTTCCTGTCCGTCGATATCGGTTGCAGGTCTGATTGCCTGAGCGACTGAGCCATCATTGGGCTGGAGACATTGCTTTGCGGAAGGTCGGCTTTATCAGCAGTACCGAGCGGACCGGCAAAAGCAGGAAGAACAGAGACTGATAACAACAAAGCAGCAAAATAAGGCTTCATTTTTACCACCTTTATCAGGTTACGTTTCATTTGTTCCAGAGGAACATTGTCGATTTTTCGCGCTTTGCTGGTGGCCGGGAATCACCTGAATGGGTGATTTTTTGAGGCTGTGTGTTTTGCCAGATGCGACGTTGATGGGAGATGCCCACTTAATTGAGCTGAACAAAACATACACAAAAAATATAGATCCCCGTCACATTTTTGCGTTATACAGGAAGCTCGCCACTGAGTTGGAGGGCTGTTATGACGTCGTTATCTCGTCCGCGCGTGGAGTTTATCTCCACCATTTTGCAGACCGTTCTCAATCTTGGCCTGCTGTGCCTCGGCCTGATTCTGGTCGTATTCCTCGGCAAAGAAACGGTGCATCTGGCTGATGTGCTGTTCGCCCCAGAAAAAACCAGCAAATATGAGCTGGTGGAAGGGCTGGTGGTTTACTTTCTCTATTTCGAATTTATCGCCCTGATTGTGAAGTACTTCCAGTCCGGTTTTCACTTTCCCTTACGTTACTTTGTCTATATCGGGATCACCGCCATTGTGCGCTTGATCATCGTCGATCATAAATCGCCACTGGATGTATTGATCTACTCGGCAGCGATCCTGTTACTGGTGATCACACTATGGCTGTGTAATTCGAAGCGGCTGAAGCGGGAGTAAAAAAAGGCGCTCCAGGGAGCGCCGAATAACAGTCACAAGTTGGGATAACGTAAGTTGAGGGTGCAGCGGCATAACATTGGCAGAACAACATCTTTAACCTTTCACACCACCTGCCGTCAGGCCATTGACCAGCCAGCGTTGAGCTAGCAAGAAGACGATGGTGATCGGTAATGCAGACATCACGGCAGCGGCGGCAAAATCGCCCCACAGGTAGTTTTGTGGGTTGAGGTATTGCTGCATCCCCACGGCCAGGGTGTAGCTGTTCACGTCACGCAGTAACAACGACGCGACCGGAACTTCAGTAATGGCAGCGATAAACGACAGGATGAACACTACCGCCAGAATCGGTACTGACAGCGGCAGCAGTACGAGGCGGAAGGCTTGCCACGGTGTCGCACCGTCCAGCGCCGCCGCTTCTTCCAGCGAACTGTCGATGGTTTCGAAATAACCTTTAATCGTCCAGACGTGCAGCGCAATCCCGCCCAGGTAAGCAAAGATAACGCCGCCGTGGGTATTCAGACCGATAAACGGAATGTACTCACCCAGACGGTCAAACAACGCATACAACGCCACCAGTGAGAGTACCGCCGGGAACATCTGGAAAATCAGCATTCCTTTCAGCAGCGTCGCTTTGCCTGGAAAGCGCATACGGGCAAAAGCGTAGGCGCAGGTGGTGGAGAGCGCCACGATACCAATCGCGGAAATCCCGGCGACCTTTACTGAGTTCCACAGCCATAGCAATACCGGGAACGGCGGTGGCGTAATGCGACCATCGGCCTGTTCAACGCTAAAGCCTAACGCCAGTTTCCAGTGATCCCACGAGATTTGCTCCGGGATCAGGCTGCCGGTCGCGAAGTTCCCCTGACGCAGCGAGATTGCGACGACCATCAGCAGCGGGAACATAATCGCCGCGATAAAAAGTAGCAGTAGCAGGTGAGTAATAAACAAACGTGCTTTTTGCGATTTCGGTTGGACCATTGCCATTTTTGTTATCTCCCTTAATCAAACTTCATTCGCGTGGCTTTCAGGTTCACTATCGCCAGCGCACCCACCAGCAGGAAAATCAGCGTGGCAATCGCTGCTGCCAGACCGAAGTCCTGACCTCCGCCACCTTCAAAGGCGATACGGTAGGTGTAGTTAACGAGCAGGTCGGTATAACCGGCTGGCGTGGTGGTGCCAAGACGATCCGGGCCACCGTTGGTCAACAGTTGAATCAGCACGAAGTTGTTAAAGTTAAAGGCGAAGCTGGCGATCATCAGCGGTGTCAGCGGCTTGATCAGCAGCGGCAGCGTGATTTTAAAGAAGTTCTGGAATGGACTTGCGCCATCCATCGCTGAGGCTTCATACAGGTCGTCAGGAATCGCTTTCAGCAAGCCCATGCAGAGGATCATCATGTACGGATAACCCAGCCACGTGTTGACGATAATCAGCATCGTCCGTGCGGTGGTCGGATCGCTAAACCAGGCGGGCTTCACGCCAAATAGCGCGCTCAACATCATGTTGATTTCACCGAAGCTCTGGTTAAACAACCCTTTGAAAATCAAGATTGAAATAAACGATGGCACCGCGTAGGGCAGAATCAGCAGGACGCGATAGACCGCTTTGCCGCGCAACGCTTCCCATTGCACCAGACAGGCCAGCACCATGCCGACTGCAACCGTTAAAAAGACAGTGATCAGTGAGAACATCACGGTCCAGACGAAAATCGCGAGGAACGGTTTCTGAATGCCTTCGTCGGTGAAGACGCGGGTAAAGTTTTTCCAGCCGGTAGTCACGGTGTAACCGGGGCTGAGTTTGTCGTCGCCCCAGTTGCCATCGGCGGTGATGGACTGGTAAAAGCCGGTCTGGTCATTCGGGCGATATTTGACGCCACTCTGGTTATTGGTCAGCGTACCGTCATCGCCCAGTGTGTAGAGCGGTTGTGTGCCAGAGAACTGGCGCAGGGAGCTCATCATCACTTTGTTGTCATCCGGGAGGATGGCGGTAATGTTGCTCAGCGCCTGACGATTTTGGGTAATCACGCGCAGATTTGCGCGCTCGCCCTCAGGCTGTGTGGCACTTTCTTTCAGTTGCAGCTTTTGCTCGCCGCCAAATTTAAAGGCATCGGAGAGATAATGCTTACCGGTTTCGCCATCGGTGAGCGCCAGTTGCCACTCATCACCTGCCGGATAAAGCCCGAAGTTATAGGTTTTGCCCGCTTGCCAGGAACGATCTAACAGAACTTCCTGGGCGCGTTCAAAAGTTAGCTGGTTAGTGCTGCTGTAGTTGGTAAAAGCAATGGCGATGGTGCAGACCAGAGGGAAGAGCACGAACAGCCCCATTCCTGCCATTCCCGGATAAACATAGCGCCAGGCGTAGGCTTTCCGGTTGGCGAAAATATACAGCCCCGCAGAACTTAAAATCAGCGTGGTAATGGCGAACAGGTACTCCCCTTGTGCGTACATTAAAACAACAAGGTAACCCACCAGCAGGCCAAGCAGACCTAACACTGACCATTTCAGCGCGTCGCTTTGCCACCAATGTTTCTTTTTAATGACATCCATGGGGTTCTTCCTCATTCCTGGACGGATAAATGATTACACCGCATCCGGCAACAACCGCCTGATGCGGCGCTGGCGCGCCTTATCAGGCTTACGTACAGTTCGTTTTTCCAGGTCGGATGAAGCATTTACGCCGTATCCGACAACAACCGCCTGATGCGACGCTGACGCGTCTTATCAGGCCTACATATGCTTCGGTTTCGTAGGCCGGATAAGGCGTTCACGCCGCATCCGGCATTTCACAGCATTACTTGGTTATACGACCCTGCGCATCTTTCAGCGCGGCATCAACAGTTTGACGACCGCTGGCGGCGTTGATCACTGCGGTACGCACGGCATACCAGAAGGCCGACATCTGCGGGATATTCGGCATGATTTCACCGTTCTTGGCGTTATCCATGGTGGCGGCAATACGTTGATCTTTCGCCAGCTGATCCTGGTAAGACTTCAGCGCCACGGCGCCCAGCGGTTTATCTTTATTTACCGCTTCCAGCCCTTCGTCAGTCAGCAGGTAGTTTTCGAGGAACTCTTTTGCCAGTTCTTTGTTCGGGCTGGCAGCGTTGATGCCTGCACTCAGAACGCCAACGAACGGTTTGGAAGGTTGTCCCTTGAAGGTCGGCAGCAGCGTCACACCGTAGTTCACTTTGCTGGTATCGATGTTGGACCATGCCCACGGACCGTTGATGGTCATCGCCGTTTCACCTTTGTTAAAGGCCGCCTCTGCGATGGAGTAATCAGTATCCGCATTCATGTGTTTGTTTTTAACCAGATCAACCAGGAAGGTCAGACCCGCTTTTGCGCCGGCGTTATCCACACCAACGTCTTTCACATTGTATTTGTCATTTTCATACTTGAACGCATAACCACCGTCGGCAGCAATCAGCGGCCAGGTGAAGTACGGTTCTTGCAGGTTGAACATCAGCGCGCTCTTACCTTTCGCTTTCAGTTCTTTATCCAGTGCCGGGATTTCTTCCCAGGTTTTTGGCGGATTCGGCAGCAGGTCTTTGTTATAAATTAGCGATAACGCTTCAACGGCAATCGGATAAGCAATCAGTTTGCCGTTATAACGTACAGCATCCCAGGTAAACGGATACAGCTTGTCCTGTAACGCTTTGTCTGGGGAGATTTCAGCCAATAGGCCAGATTGGGCATAGCCGCCAAAGCGGTCGTGCGCCCAGAAAATAATGTCCGGACCATCGCCAGTGGCCGCAACCTGGGGGAATTTCTCTTCCAGCTTATCTGGATGCTCAACGGTGACTTTAATTCCGGTATCTTTCTCGAATTTCTTACCCACTTCTGCGAGGCCGTTGTAGCCTTTATCGCCGTTGATCCAGATTACCAGTTTACCTTCTTCGATTTTGGCGAGAGCCGAGGCGGAAAACATCATCGTCGTCAAAACAGATAATGCGAGGATGCGTGCACCTGTTTTTATTTTCATAATCTCTGGTCCTTGTTGGTGAAGTGCTTGTGAAAACGCCTGAACGGACTCTAGTTTCTTTATACGGCAACCTCTTTCCATCCTCCTTGCCCCTACGCCCCACCTTCGTTTTATGTGATCTGCATCGCAGAAACGGCAGTATTGCGGTAAGGCGCACACAAAATTGCCATGTTTTTTGCAAGCAATATCACGAATTTCCTTACTTTCCCTCGGATTAGTATGCAGACCCCACCTTCTCATCCTCCCGCCTCCTCCCCCATAAAAAAGCCAGGGGGTGGAGGATTTAAGCCATCTTCCGATGACGCATAGTCACTGCATCATGAATGTTGCTGTCGATGACAGGTTGTAACGAAGGGAGAAGGGCATGGCGAGCGTACAGCTGCAAAATGTAACGAAGGCCTGGGGGGATGTGGTGGTATCGAAAGATATCAATCTCGACATCCACGAAGGTGAGTTCGTGGTGTTTGTCGGACCGTCTGGCTGCGGTAAATCCACTTTACTGCGCATGATTGCCGGTCTTGAGACGATCACCAGCGGCGACCTGTTCATCGGTGATAAACGAATGAACGATACCCCGCCAGCAGAACGCGGCGTCGGCATGGTGTTCCAGTCCTATGCGCTCTATCCCCACCTGTCTGTGGCAGAAAATATGTCTTTTGGCCTGAAATTAGCAGGCGCAAAGAAAGAGGTCATCAACCAGCGTGTTAACCAGGTGGCGGAAGTGCTGCAACTGGCGCACTTGCTGGATCGCAAACCGAAGGCGCTCTCCGGCGGACAACGTCAACGTGTGGCGATTGGTCGTACGCTGGTGGCCGAGCCAAGCGTGTTTTTACTCGATGAACCACTTTCCAACCTTGATGCCGCGCTACGTGTACAGATGCGTATCGAAATTTCCCGTCTGCATAAACGCCTGGGGCGCACGATGATTTACGTCACCCACGACCAGGTCGAAGCGATGACGTTGGCCGACAAAATCGTGGTGCTGGACGCCGGTCGCGTGGCGCAGGTCGGGAAGCCGCTTGAGTTGTATCACTATCCGGCCGACCGCTTTGTCGCCGGTTTTATCGGTTCACCGAAAATGAATTTCCTGCCGGTAAAAGTGACCGCCGTTGCAATCGATCAAGTCCAGGTTGAGCTGCCGATGCCAAACCTCCAGCAGGTCTGGCTGCCGGTTGAAAGCCACAACGTTCAGGTCGGCGCCAACATGTCGCTGGGCATTCGCCCGGAACATTTACTGCCAAGCGATATCGCCGACGTCATCCTTGAGGGGGAAGTTCAGGTGGTCGAGCAGCTCGGCAACGAAACGCAAATTCATATCCAGATCCCTTCCATTCGTCAAAACCTGGTGTACCGCCAGTCTGACGTGGTGTTGGTAGAAGAAGGTGCCACATTCGCTATCGGCCTGCCGCCAGAGCGTTGCCATCTGTTCCGTGAGGATGGCACTGCATGTCGTCGACTGCATCAGGAGCCGGGCGTTTAAGCACCCCTAAAAAAGACACAAAGCCTGTGACAGGCGATGTGAAAAAAGAAAAGCAATGACTCAGGAGATAGAATGATGATTACTCTGCGCAAACTTCCTCTGGCGGTTGCCGTCGCAGCAGGCGTAATGTCTGCTCAGGCAATGGCTGTGGATTTCCACGGTTACGCTCGTTCCGGGATCGGCTGGACAGGGAGCGGCGGTGAACAACAGTGTTTCCAGACCACTGGCGCTCAAAGTAAATACCGTCTTGGCAACGAATGTGAAACTTATGCTGAATTAAAATTGGGTCAGGAAGTGTGGAAAGAGGGCGATAAGAGCTTCTATTTCGACACTAACGTGGCCTATTCCGTAGCACAACAGAATGACTGGGAAGCCACCGATCCGGCCTTCCGTGAAGCGAACGTGCAGGGGAAAAACCTGATTGAATGGCTGCCAGGCGCCACTATTTGGGCCGGTAAGCGTTTCTATCAGCGTCATGACGTTCATATGATCGACTTCTACTACTGGGATATTTCTGGTCCTGGTGCCGGTCTGGAAAACATCGACGTTGGCTTCGGTAAACTTTCTCTGGCAGCAACGCGTTCTTCTGAAGCGGGCGGTTCGTCTTCTTTCGCCAGCAACAATATCTATGACTATACCAACGAGACTGCGAACGACGTCTTCGACGTGCGTTTAGCGCAGATGGAAATCAACCCGGGCGGCACCCTGGAACTGGGTGTTGACTACGGTCGCGCTAACCTGCGTGATAACTATCGTCTGGTTGATGGCGCATCGAAAGATGGCTGGATGTTCACTGCCGAGCATACCCAGAGCATCCTGAAAGGCTTCAACAAGTTTGTTGTTCAGTACGCAACAGACTCGATGACCTCGCAGGGTAAAGGTCTGTCGCAGGGTTCTGGCGTTGCGTTTGATAACGAAAAATTTGCCTACAATATCAACAATAACGGTCACCTGCTGCGTATCCTCGATCACGGTGCGATCTCCATGGGCGACAACTGGGACATGATGTACGTGGGTATGTACCAGGATATCAACTGGGATAACGACAACGGCACCAAATGGTGGACCGTCGGTATTCGTCCAATGTACAAGTGGACGCCTATCATGAGTACCTTGCTGGAAGTGGGCTACGACAACGTCGAATCCCAGCGCACTGGCGACAAGAACAATCAGTACAAAATCACCCTCGCACAACAATGGCAGGCTGGCGACAGCATCTGGTCACGCCCGGCTATTCGTGTCTTCGCAACCTACGCCAAGTGGGATGAGAAATGGGGTTATGACTACAACGGTAGCTCCTCTTCCAACCCGAACTACGGCAAAGCTGTTCCGGCGAATTTCGAAGGCGGTAGCTTCGGTCGCGGTGATAGCGATGAGTGGACATTCGGTGCCCAGATGGAAATCTGGTGGTAATAGCAATATGTAGGCCGGATAAGGTGCTTGTACCGCATCCGGCAATCAACGCCTGATGCGACGCTGCCGCGTCTTATCAGGTCTACAACTGCTGCCGAATGTAGGCCGGATAAGGCGTTCACGCCGCATCCGGCATAAAACAGGTTGTCATTATTTATAAGGGGCGTAAGCCCCTCTGATTATCGGGTTAAGCGCGCTATTGCCTGGCTACCGCTGAACTCCAGATTTTGAGGTGAAAACAATGAAAATGAATAAAAGTCTCATCGCCCTCTGTTTATCAGCAGGGTTGCTGGCAAGCGCGCCTGGAATCAGCCTTGCCGATGTTAACTACGTACCGCAAAACACCAGCGATGCGCCAGCCATTCCATCTGCCGCGCTGCAACAATTAACCTGGACACCAGTCGATCAATCTAAAACCCAGACCACCCGGTTAGCTACTGGCGGTCAACAACTGAACGTCCCTGGCATCAGCGGTTCGGTTGCCGCATACAGCGTCCCGGCAAACATTGGCGAGCTGACACTGACGCTGACCAGTGAAGTGAACAAACAAACCAGCGTATTTGCGCCGAACGTGCTGATTCTTGATCAGAACATGACACCATCGGCCTTCTTCCCCAGCAGTTATTTCACCTACCAGGAACCTGGCGTGATGAGTGCAGATCGTCTGGAAGGCGTTATGCGACTGACACCTGCATTAGGGCAGCAGAAACTTTATGTGCTGGTCTTTACCACTGAAAAAGATCTCCAGCAGACGACACAACTGCTCGATCCGGCAAAAGCCTATGCCAAAGGTGTTGGTAACTCGGTGCCGGATATTCCAGACCCGGTTGCCCGTCATACCACCGATGGTCTGCTGAAACTGAAAGTGAAAACCAACTCCAGCTCCAGCGTGTTGGTGGGGCCGTTGTTTGGTTCTTCCGCTCCAGCTCCGGTTACGGTAGGCAACACTGCGGCACCGGCGACCTACACGGCACCAGCCGCCGCCGCACCTGCTCCGGCACCGGCGAAGAAAAGTGAACCTATGCTCAACGACACGGAAAGTTATTTTAATACCGCGATTAAAAACGCTGTCGCGAAAGGTGATGTTGATAAGGCGTTAAAACTGCTTGATGAAGCTGAACGCCTGGGCTCGACATCTGCCCGTTCCACCTTTATCAGCAGTGTAAAAGGCAAGGGGTAATTACGCCCCACAGTGCTGATTTTGCAACAACTGGTGCGTCTTCGGGCGCACCTTTTTTTCTCTCTCTCCTGTGATTGTTGCGTTATTGTTGCGTATTAGATCACTTAATATGCTTTACATCTCCCGTTAACGCTTTTCTGCGATACAATGCCTTTACGTTATGTAACGGAGAGTTCGGCATGTCACACCCCGCGTTAACGCAACTGCGTGCGCTGCGCTATTTTGCAGAGATCCCTGCGCTGGAACCGCAACTGCTCGACTGGTTGTTGCTGGAAGATTCCATGACCAAACGTTTTGAACAGCAGGGAAAAACGGTGAGCGTGACGATGATCCGCGAAGGGTTTGTCGAGCAGAATGAAATCCCCGAAGAATTACCGCTGCTGCCGAAAGAATCCCGTTACTGGTTACGTGAGATTTTGTTATGTGCAGATGGAGAACCGTGGCTTGCCGGTCGCACTGTCGTTCCTGTGTCAACGCTAAGCGGCCCCGAGCTGGCGTTACAAAATTTGGGTAAAACGCCGTTAGGACGCTATCTGTTTACATCATCGACATTAACTCGTGACTTTATTGAGATAGGCAGTGATGCCGGACTTTGGGGGCGACGTTCCCGCCTGCGATTAAGTGGTAAGCCGCTGCTGCTGACCGAACTGTTTTTACCGGCATCACCGTTGTACTAAGAGGAAAAAAATATGGAGTGGAGTCTGACGCAAAATAAGCTGCTGGCGTTTCACCGCTTAATGCGTACGGATAAGCCAATTGGTGCGTTACTGCTGCTCTGGCCAACTTTATGGGCGCTATGGGTGGCGACACCCGGTGTTCCCCAACTCTGGATCCTGGCGGTGTTTGTCGCTGGCGTCTGGCTGATGCGTGCCGCCGGTTGTGTAGTGAATGACTATGCTGATCGTAAGTTTGATGGTCATGTTAAGCGCACGGCAAACCGACCGCTTCCCAGTGGCGCGGTGACGGAGAAAGAGGCGCGAACGCTATTTGTGGTGCTGGTGCTGATTTCGTTCTTACTGGTATTGACGCTGAACACGATGACCATTCTGTTGTCGATTGCCGGACTGGCGTTGGCGTGGGTGTACCCGTTTATGAAGCGGTATACCCATTTACCGCAAGTAGTGCTGGGTGCGGCGTTTGGTTGGTCGATTCCAATGGCTTTTGCCGCTGTGAGTGAATCGGTGCCGTTAAGCTGCTGGTTAATGTTCCTCGCCAATATTCTGTGGGCGGTGGCTTACGACACGCAGTATGCGATGGTTGACCGTGATGACGACGTGAAGATTGGCATTAAGTCCACCGCGATCCTGTTTGGTCAATACGATAAGTTGATTATCGGCATTTTGCAGATTGGCGTGCTGGTGCTGATGGCGATTATCGGCGAGTTAAATGGCTTAGGCTGGGGATATTACTGGTCAATACTGATCGCGGGCGCACTGTTTGTTTATCAACAAAAACTGATTGCCAACCGCGAGCGTGAAGCCTGTTTTAAAGCGTTTATGAATAATAACTATGTTGGCCTGGTACTGTTTTTAGGGCTGGCAATGAGTTACTGGTATTTCTGATGATGTAAAAAAGCCGGATGATCATGGTCATCCGGCTTTTTTTCTGTGAAATGCTGCCTGATGCGCTGCGCTTATCAGGCCTACATAACACATCGCAATTTATTGAATTTGCAGGTCATAGTAGGCCGGGTAAGGCGTTTGCGCCGCATCCGGCAACGCTCATCAGTTACCCTTCGCCCTGCGTCGCACTCTCAATCGTTAAGCGTACATCGGACGTAATCAACTCCGCCAGCAACTGATAAACCTTCATCGTTTCTGCCGGTTCGGCGTCGCCGCTGTCGCTGATATATCCTTCATCACGCAGCGTCAGCACCAGAGAACTGAACACCGCTTTGTCGAAGAACTCCGGTGCGTTGATGCCGTGCAGCACGGAAAGACGTTGTGCCACAGTGCGGCTCTCTTTCTCCAGCGTACCGCGATTGATCGACGGGTTGGCGCTCAACAGCCAGAAGGTAATCGCATAACGTTGCAGCGTTTCACGCGCGCCTGCGGCAAGCAACTGAAGCGTGCGGGAGTGCGCCGGATTGATATGTAACTCATCATCTTGCAGCGTAATCAGCCCCTGGCGTTGCATCTCATTCGCCAGCGCATCAATAACACCCGGCAACTCGTCACGCTCCCAGCGCAGGAACAGCTCCGCTTTTAGCATTGGGTAAAGCACATTGACGTGCTCCATCAACACTTCGCGGGAGATGTGCCGATGCTGCGTCACAATTGCTGCCATCAGCGAAGGCAGAACCAACATATGCGCAATGTTGTTGCGATAGTAGGTCATCAGCACCGCTTGCTCACGCGGCAGGATAATAATGTCGCCGATGGTGTCTTTCTCAACTTCAAACTTGTTCATTTGCAGCGCGTGATCAATCAGCTCACCGGCGCTGGCTGAAGGAACGGTAGAGTCCGTGGAGTAAGGCACGTTGCGCATCAAATCGAGATAACAATTCAGCTGCTCAGTCAATTGCTCGCGAGTGAGTGAACGCTGACGTGACGCCAGCAGCGCAGTACAGCACAGGTTCATGGCGTTAGCCGCGCCTGCGTTGTTAATGCGCACCATCAGATCGGCAGCAATGTTATTGACTGTCGGCGTTAACCAGGCCGGGCGTACAGCTTCGATAGGATCAATAGATTCACGCCAGTCTGGCACGTGCTGGTTGAGATAGGTCATCAACGGCATCGGTTCACCGAAGTTGACATACCCCTGACCGAGATTACGCAGCTTGCTTAAACCGCGCAGCATCTGCGGCAGGCTCTCTTTCTCTTTTGTCGCGCCGCGCAGTTCTTTGGCGTAAGTACCCACTTCCATGACGTGCTCATAACCGATGTAGATCGGAATCAACGTAATCGGACGCGTACCGCCACGCAGCATCGCCTGAATGGTCATCGACAGTGTGCCGGTTTTCGGATCAAGCAAACGTCCTGTACGCGAACGACCGCCTTCCACAAAGTACTCAACGGAATAACCACGGCTGAACAGTTCGCCGAGATATTCACGGAATACGGTAGAGTAGAGTTTATTGCCTTTAAAAGTACGGCGAATAAAGAACGCCCCCAGACGGCGGAAAATCGGCCCGGCAGGCCAGAAGTTCAGGTTGATCCCGGCGGCGATATGCGGCGGCACCAGCCCCTGGTGATACAGCACGTAAGAGAGCAGCAGGTAGTCCATGTGGCTACGGTGGCATGGCACATACACCAGCTCATGACCGTCGTGAGCCAGCTGGCGAACGCGTTCGGCATTATGGACGTTGATTCCCTGATAGAGCCGGTTCCAGGTGAAGCCCAGAATACGGTCAGTCAGGCGGATCATCTCGTAAGAGAAATTCGCCGCAATCTCTTCCATCAGCGCAATCGCGTTCTGCTGCGCTTTTTCATGGGAGATTTTTTTGCTGCGCGCTTCATCTTCTACCGCTTTGGCAATTGCACGCGAGGCGAGCAGCTTATTGAACAAATCCTGACGAGCAGGCAAGCGTGGACCCACGGCAGCCAGACGCTGACGGGCAAAGTGCATACGCGCCACGCGCGCCAGTTTTTGGGCGATAGTTTTATCTGTGCCGTGTTCATCAGCCATGCGGCGTAGCGAAACTGACGGCGAGAAACGCACAAAGCTATCGCGACCAAGCCACAGTACGGCGAAAAATTTCTGCACGCCGTTGAGCATACGTAGTGGCGGGTTTACTTCGCCTTTTTCACGTCCTGGCGCACGACCAAACATCACCGATACCGGCACCATCTGCACATCCAGATTTGGGTTGCTACGGTGCAGATCGAGATAGTCGTGGAACAGCTTAATAGACTCTTCTTTCGGCGTGTAATAGGTGAAAACACGCGGCCCGCCATGAATAAACACATAGCGCGGCAGTAGCGTGCCGTCTACCTCCAGCGGCTCTAATGGATCAGGCAGATCATGCGCCAGGCACTGGGCGCGCAACGTCAGCAAATCCGCTTTTGAGTTGTACGGTAAAACGTACATAATTGGACGAGAGGTATCGAGCCCCAATTCCGGGGCAGGATCTGCCGGAATAGACTTGCTTTTTACCAGGATGCTTAATGGTAAATTCAGTAATTTGTAGTAAATTCGTGGCCAGCCGGACATAAACGATGTAAAGCCTCTGGTTAATAATGCAAATGCGCGGGAAGGATAGCAGAAAGTCATGGGAAATTCTGTGGTATCCGCTCATGTTTCGCGCGGCGCTACGCTACCGGAATCATCGGATTCAACGGTACACTGATATTGACGCTCATAATGTAAAAAGGTTCTTTCAATGGCCAATAATACCACTGGATTCACTCGAATTATCAAAGCCGCTGGCTATTCCTGGAAAGGTTTACGCGCTGCATGGATCAACGAAGCGGCATTCCGTCAGGAAGGCGTGGCGGTATTGTTGGCGGTGGTCATCGCTTGCTGGCTGGATGTGGACGCGATTACCCGCGTGCTGCTTATCAGCTCCGTCATGCTGGTGATGATTGTGGAAATTCTCAATAGCGCCATCGAAGCGGTGGTTGATCGTATTGGCTCTGAATATCACGAACTTTCCGGGCGGGCGAAAGATATGGGGTCCGCAGCGGTGCTGATCGCGATTATCGTCGCTGTGGCAACCTGGGTCATTCTGTTATGGTCGCATTTTGGATAACCCTTCCAGAATTCGATAAATCTCTGGTTTATTGTGTAGTTTATGGTTCCAAAATCGCCTTTTGCTGTATATACTCACAGCATAACTGTATATACACCCAGGGGGCGGAATGAAAGCGTTAACGGCCAGGCAACAAGAGGTGTTTGATCTCATTCGTGATCACATCAGCCAGACAGGTATGCCGCCGACGCGTGCGGAAATCGCGCAGCGTTTGGGGTTCCGTTCCCCAAACGCGGCAGAAGAACATCTGAAAGCGTTGGCACGCAAAGGCGTAATTGAAATTGTTTCCGGCGCATCGCGTGGGATTCGTTTGTTGCAGGAAGAGGAAGAAGGGTTGCCATTGGTAGGTCGTGTGGCTGCCGGTGAACCGCTTCTGGCGCAGCAGCATATTGAAGGTCATTATCAGGTCGATCCTTCCTTGTTCAAGCCGAATGCCGATTTCCTGCTGCGCGTCAGCGGAATGTCGATGAAAGATATCGGCATTATGGATGGCGACTTGCTGGCAGTGCATAAAACTCAGGATGTACGTAATGGTCAGGTCGTTGTCGCACGTATTGATGACGAAGTTACCGTTAAGCGTCTGAAAAAACAGGGCAATAAAGTCGAATTATTGCCAGAAAACAGCGAGTTTAAACCGATTGTCGTTGACCTTCGTCAGCAGAGCTTCACCATTGAAGGGCTGGCCGTTGGGGTTATTCGCAACGGCGACTGGCTGTAACAGATCTCTGATACCGCGATGCCGCCTGGCGTCGCGGTTTGTTTTTCATCTCTCTTCATCAGGCTTGTCTGCATGGCATTCCTCACTTCATCTGATAAAGCTCTCTGGCATCTCGCCTTACCTATGATTTTCTCCAATATCACCGTTCCGTTGCTGGGGCTGGTTGATACGGCGGTAATTGGTCATCTTGATAGTCCGGTTTATCTGGGCGGCGTGGCGGTTGGCGCAACGGCGACCAGCTTTCTCTTTATGCTGTTGCTGTTTTTGCGCATGAGCACTACCGGGCTTACTGCGCAGGCGTATGGTGCCAAAAATCCTCAGGCATTAGCGCGTGCGCTGGTGCAGCCGTTGCTACTGGCGCTGGGGGCTGGCGCGTTGATTGCTCTGTTGCGTACACCGATTATCGATCTGGCGCTGCATATTGTTGGTGGCAGTGAAGCCGTGCTGGAACAGGCGCGGCGCTTTCTTGAAATTCGGTGGCTAAGTGCACCGGCGTCGCTGGCAAACCTGGTATTACTTGGCTGGTTGCTCGGCGTGCAATATGCCCGTGCGCCGGTTGTCCTGTTAGTGGTGGGTAATATTCTCAACATTGTGCTGGATGTCTGGCTGGTGATGGGGCTGCATATGAACGTGCAGGGCGCGGCGCTGGCAACGGTCATCGCAGAATATGCGACGTTGCTGATTGGTCTGCTAATGGTGCGTAAAATCCTCAAACTACGCGGTATTTCCGGCGAAATGCTGAAAACAGCCTGGCGAGGAAACGTCCGTCGCTTGCTGGCGCTTAACCGCGACATCATGCTGCGCTCCCTGTTATTGCAACTCTGTTTTGGTGCAATAACGGTACTTGGCGCGCGACTGGGAAGTGACATTATCGCCGTTAACGCGGTTCTGATGACGCTACTCACCTTTACCGCCTATGCGCTGGATGGTTTTGCCTACGCGGTTGAAGCTCATTCAGGTCAGGCATACGGTGCGCGCGACGGGAGCCAGTTACTGGATGTCTGGCGCGCAGCGTGTCGCCAGTCGGGGATCGTGGCGTTGCTGTTTTCTGTGATTTATTTGCTGGCAGGGGAACACATTATTGCGTTGCTGACGTCATTAACCCAGATTCAGCAGCTGGCCGATCGCTATCTTATCTGGCAGGTCATTTTACCGCTGGTTGGTGTCTGGTGTTATCTGCTGGACGGCATGTTTATAGGTGCAACGCGCGCCGCCGAAATGCGAAACAGTATGGCGGTGGCAGCAGCAGGATTTGCGCTGACGCTCCTCACACTGCCGTGGTTGGGTAATCATGGTTTGTGGCTGGCGTTAACCGTCTTTCTGGCGCTGCGCGGGCTTTCTCTGGCGGCTATCTGGCGTCGTCACTGGCGCAACGGAACCTGGTTTGCCGGAACGTGACGGTTAAATATTCTGAATAAATAATCCTAAGCCAAATTCCTGACTACACTTAATCCCACGTTCAGAAGAAAAGCGAGCGTACTCTCATTCACCACCTAACGATGAGGACTTGAATATGAATAAAGACGAAGTCGGCGGTAACTGGAAACAGTTCAAAGGTAAAGTGAAAGAGCAATGGGGCAAACTGACCGATGATGATATGACGGTCATTGAAGGTAAACGTGATCAGTTAGTGGGTAAAATCCAGGAACGCTACGGTTACCAGAAAGAGCAGGCAGAGAAAGAGGTCGTGGACTGGGAAACCCGCAATGAATACCGCTGGTAATTAATCCCTCCTGCCCGACGTGTACAAGGATGTACGCCCTCTTAACGCGGTTTCTTTTTCACCTGAATAGAGTGGTCATGATGGCACTGTTCAGGATGACGACACGCTTCCACTTCTACACATGCTGAACATAATCCATGCGCTTCAATCACATTATGCCGCAGGGCAAAACCCATTTTTGCCGCCAGCGTATGCATGATGTCTTCCACACCTTCCGCACACTCTTCTTTCACTGCGCCGCAGCGATCGCAAATAAACATAGCTGAAGTATGCGTTGGTTGATCGAACAGGTGACAGAGCACATAGCTGTTGGTGGACTCAACTTTATGCACAAACCCTTGCTCAAGCAGAAAATCGAGTGCGCGATAAACCGTTGGCGGCTTGGCCTGCGGCTCTGCTTCACGCAGTAAATCAAGCAGATCGTAGGCGCTGATGGCTCCTTCCTGCAGACTCATCAGGCGCAACACTTCAAGGCGCTGCGGGGTCAGGCGCACATTACGCTGTGCACAGAGTTTTTCAGCTTGCGCTAATAACTCCTGCGTTGTGGTCTTTTCCATTGGGCACCTCAAAGTGGGGTTAAGAATGTCCTTACTTTACCATAGTTCTCACTTAAACGCCGAGAACAGGGCGTCATAGCTGTCACATTGCCTGATCGCATATTCGTTATGCTATAGTAGCGCCCCCAATTCACCAGGTGCTTAAAAAAACGCCATGTCAGCAGAATCACAAACCGCTTATCCCGCATACCGTTTCTCCATTGCCCCGATGCTCGACTGGACGGACAGACATTGCCGTTATTTCCTGCGTCTGCTCTCCCGCAATACACTTCTCTATACCGAAATGGTGACCACGGGGGCAATTATTCACGGTAAAGGTGATTACCTGGCGTACAGTGAAGAAGAGCATCCGGTGGCGTTGCAACTGGGTGGAAGCGATCCAGCGGCACTGGCGCAGTGTGCGAAGCTGGCAGAAGCGCGCGGATACGATGAAATCAACCTGAATGTCGGCTGCCCGTCTGACCGGGTACAGAACGGCATGTTTGGCGCGTGCCTGATGGGTAATGCGCAACTGGTAGCCGACTGCGTTAAAGCGATGCGCGATGTGGTGTCGATTCCAGTCACGGTGAAAACGCGTATTGGTATTGACGACCAGGACAGCTATGAATTTCTTTGTGATTTCATCAACACCGTTTCCGGTAAAGGCGAGTGTGAGATGTTTATCATCCACGCGCGTAAAGCCTGGCTTTCTGGTTTAAGCCCGAAAGAAAACCGCGAAATCCCGCCGCTCGATTACCCGCGCGTCTATCAACTGAAGCGTGATTTTCCGCATCTGACGATGTCGATTAACGGTGGCATCAAGTCGCTGGAAGAGGCTAAAGCACATTTGCAACATATGGATGGCGTGATGGTCGGACGTGAGGCGTACCAGAATCCGGGGATTCTGGCGGCGGTGGATCGAGAGATCTTTGGTTCCTCTGATACTGATGCCGATCCGGTGGCGGTAGTCCGCGCCATGTATCCGTACATTGAGCGTGAGCTTAGCCAGGGGACGTATCTCGGCCATATTACCCGGCATATGCTGGGTCTGTTCCAGGGTATTCCTGGTGCGCGGCAGTGGCGTCGTTATTTAAGTGAAAATGCCCATAAAGCGGGTGCTGACATTAACGTGCTGGAACATGCGCTCAAACTGGTGGCGGATAAGCGTTAATTTTTCACCACAAAGTAGTCAAATTCACTATGCCCTGCGCACCGTCGCGGGGCATATTTTTTGATAAATCATAATGTTAGGTTTTGGCATGATTCTTGTAATGGCTGCAAGAGATTTCATATTTGGGAGTACATCATGCTGGAACTACTTTTTGTGATTGGCTTTTTTGTCATGTTGATGGTCACCGGCGTTTCGTTGCTGGGCATTATCGCCGCGCTGGTTGTGGCGACGGCCATTATGTTCCTCGGTGGTATGCTGGCATTGATGATTAAGTTGCTGCCGTGGTTACTGCTGGCGATTGCGGTGGTGTGGGTTATTAAGGCGATTAAAGCACCAAAAGTGCCGAAATATCAGCGTTATGACCGCTGGCGTTACTAAGGGATTGTGCGGATGATCACAACCTAAGGTTTTATCCTTAGAACAAAATAGGAATTGATTATCAAATCTGTCACTATTGCGTCTCTAACAGATTCATCGTGCTGTACCCTACATACAGCCGAACTATAAAAGAAAGGGCTTCCCAGGTGGAAGCCCAATTTCTTTATGGGATCAGTAAGCTGGAACCCTGCGTCGCCCGGCTTTCCAGAATCTCATGCGCTCGCCGCGCATCCTTCAGCGGATATTTCTGTTGCTCTGCGACATCGACCTTAATCACGCCGCTGGCGATCAAAGAAAACAGTTCATTACTGGCTTCGGTTAACTCATCCCGCGTGGTGATATAGCCTTGCAGGGAAGGGCGTGTCACATACAGCGAGCCTTTCTGATTGAGAATGCCTAAGTTCACACCCGTCACCGCGCCTGATGAGTTACCAAAACTGACCATTAAACCGCGACGTTGCAGACAATCCAGCGACCGTTCCCAGGTATCTTTGCCTACGGAATCGTACACCACGCGCACTTTCTTGCCGTCGGTGATCTCTTTTAATCGCTCGACCAGATTTTCGTCGCGATAGTTAATTACCTGCCATGCACCCGCTTTTAATGCACTTTGCGCTTTTTGCGCGCTACCCACAGTGCCAATAAGTTTTGCTCCTAAGGCTTTTGCCCACTGGCAGGCAATTAAGCCCACGCCGCCGGCAGCCGCATGGAACAGGAACTGTTCGTCAGGTTTGATTTCATACGTTTTGCGCAGCAGATAATAAACCGTTAAGCCTTTCAGGAACGACGCGGCAGCTTGCTCAAAAGAGATCGCCGCTGGCAGAATTGCCGCTTTATCGGCATTGACGTTATGCACAGAACTGTAAGCCCCTAACGTTGACTGCGCATAAACCACACGATCGCCCGCTTTAATATGTTTCACGCCGCTGCCGACTTTGCTCACAATGCCAGCCGCTTCGGTGCCTAATCCGCTGGGTAGCGATGGCGGTGGATAAAGGCCGCTGCGGATATAAGTGTCGATGAAATTGATGCCAATGGCTTTATTTTCGACCTGGATTTCATTCTCTGCCGGATCGGCAGGAGTAAATTCCACGGTTTGAAGTACTTCCGGGCCACCGTGCTTGTGAAATTCAATTCGTGTTGCCATGTGTCCTCCAGAACGTATCGTCAGGGTCTGCTTCATATGGTAAAGTTTCGACCCATTCTTTATCTCGGTAACTCCATTCACTATGGCAGGAAATAAACCCTTCAACAAACAGCAGGCTGAACCCCGCGATCGCGATCCACAAGTTGCCGGGCTGAAAGTGCCTCCGCACTCGATCGAAGCGGAGCAGTCGGTGTTGGGCGGTTTAATGCTGGATAACGAACGCTGGGACGATGTGGCCGAGCGAGTGGTGGCAGATGATTTCTACACCCGTCCGCACCGTCATATCTTTACCGAAATGGCGCGTTTGCAGGAAAGCGGTAGCCCAATTGACCTGATCACCCTTGCCGAATCACTGGAGCGCCAGGGGCAACTTGACAGCGTTGGTGGTTTTGCTTATTTGGCGGAACTGTCAAAAAATACGCCAAGTGCAGCGAACATCAGTGCCTATGCCGACATCGTGCGCGAACGTGCCGTTGTCCGTGAGATGATCTCAGTTGCGAATGAGATTGCCGAAGCCGGTTTTGATCCGCAAGGGCGCACCAGTGAAGACTTGCTCGACCTTGCTGAATCTCGCGTCTTTAAAATTGCCGAAAGTCGTGCCAATAAAGACGAAGGGCCGAAGAATATCGCCGATGTGCTCGACGCCACGGTGGCGCGTATTGAGCAACTGTTCCAGCAACCGCACGATGGTGTAACCGGTGTTAATACCGGCTATGACGATCTCAACAAAAAAACCGCTGGCTTGCAGCCGTCGGATTTGATCATCGTCGCCGCGCGTCCGTCGATGGGTAAAACGACATTTGCGATGAACCTCGTCGAAAACGCGGCGATGTTGCAGGATAAACCAGTACTTATCTTCTCGCTGGAGATGCCATCGGAACAGATTATGATGCGTTCTCTGGCGTCGTTGTCGCGCGTTGACCAGACCAAAATTCGTACCGGGCAACTGGATGATGAAGACTGGGCGCGTATTTCCGGCACGATGGGCATTTTGCTGGAAAAACGAAATATCTACATTGATGACTCCTCCGGCCTGACGCCAACGGAAGTGCGCTCCCGCGCGCGCCGTATTGCCCGTGAACACGGCGGCATCGGACTCATCATGATCGACTACCTGCAATTGATGCGCGTACCGGCGCTTTCAGACAACCGTACGCTGGAAATTGCAGAAATCTCCCGCTCGCTAAAAGCCCTGGCGAAAGAACTGAATGTGCCGGTGGTGGCGCTGTCTCAGTTGAACCGTTCTCTGGAACAACGTGCTGACAAACGCCCGGTCAACTCCGACCTGCGTGAATCCGGTTCCATCGAGCAGGATGCGGACTTGATCATGTTTATCTATCGTGATGAGGTTTATCACGAAAACAGTGATTTAAAAGGCATCGCAGAAATTATTATCGGTAAACAACGTAACGGCCCAATCGGGACGGTACGCCTGACCTTTAACGGTCAATGGTCGCGTTTCGACAACTACGCGGGGCCACAGTACGACGACGAATAATAATTATTTTATGAATTAGGTAATTAAAGCAAACACTTATCAAGGAACACAAATGCAAGCGGCAACTGTTGTGATTAACCGCCGCGCTCTGCGACACAACCTGCAACGTCTGCGTGAACTGGCACCTGCCAGTAAACTGGTTGCGGTGGTGAAAGCGAACGCCTACGGTCACGGTCTGATTGAGACCGCGCGAACGCTCCCCGATGCCGACGCCTTTGGCGTTGCCCGTCTCGAAGAAGCCCTGCGGCTTAGGGCGGGGGGCATCACGCAACCTATTTTGTTACTGGAAGGCTTTTTTGAAGCAGACGATCTGCCGACGATCTCCGCTGAACATCTGCATACTGCCGTGCATAACGAAGAACAGCTTGCTGCGCTGGAAGAGGCCAATCTGGAGGAGCCAGTTACCGTCTGGATGAAACTCGACACCGGTATGCACCGGCTGGGCGTGTTACCGGAACAAGCTGAAGCGTTTTATCAACGACTTACGCAATGTAAAAACGTCCGTCAGCCGGTGAATATTGTCAGCCACTTTGCTCGTGCTGATGAGCCAAAATGCGGCGCGACTGAGAAACAACTCGATATCTTCAATACCTTTTGCGAAGGCAGACCCGGCAAGCGTTCAATCGCCGCATCGGGCGGAATTTTGTTATGGCCGCAGTCGCATTTTGATTGGGTGCGCCCGGGCATCATTCTTTATGGCGTGTCACCGCTGGAAGATGGTTCCACCGGTGCCGATTTCGGTTGCCAGCCAGTGATGTCACTGACCTCCAGCCTGATTGCCGTGCGTGAGCATAAAGCAGGTGAACCGGTAGGCTATGGCGGCACCTGGATTAGCGAGCGCGATACCCGCCTTGGCGTGGTGGCGATGGGCTATGGCGATGGCTACCCGCGCGCCGCGCCGTCCGGTACACCAGTGCTGGTGAACGGCCGCGAAGTGCCGATTGTGGGGCGAGTCGCGATGGATATGATCTGCGTAGATTTAGGCCCGCAGGCGCAGGATAAAGCCGGGGATCAGGTCATTTTATGGGGCGAAGGTCTGCCCGTAGAGCGTATCGCAGAAATGACGAAAGTGAGTGCTTACGAACTTATCACGCGCCTGACATCAAGGGTCGCGATGAAATACGTGGATTAATCGTTCTGCAATAGTTGATTGTCTGTGCCGGATGCGGTGTGAAAGCCTTATCCGGCCTGCAAATTTATGTAAATTCAATAAATTGATACACTCTTGTCGTTCGTACCTCTGAAGGTTTTGCGTTTTTTATCAGCTTCGCTGCGTTATTAATTGCTGCTCATTGCTAAACATCCTCTCGATCTTCCCCATCTTCCGGTTTATTGTGTTTTAACCACCTGCCCGTAAACCTGGAGAACCATCGCGTGTTTCAAAAAGTTGACGCCTACGCTGGCGACCCGATTCTTTCGCTTATGGAGCGTTTTAAAGAAGACCCTCGCAGCGACAAAGTGAATTTGAGTATCGGTCTGTACTACAACGAAGACGGGATTATTCCACAATTAAAAGCCGTCGAAGAAGCGGAAGCGCGCCTGAATGCGCAGCCTCATGGCGCTTCACTTTATCTACCGATGGAAGGGCTTAACAGCTATCGCCATGCTATTGCGCCACTGCTGTTTGGCGCTAATCATCCGGTGTTACAACAACAGCGCGTGGCGACTATTCAAACGCTTGGCGGTTCAGGGGCATTGAAAGTGGGGGCTGACTTCCTGAAACGCTACTTCCCGGAATCAGGTGTGTGGGTCAGCGATCCCACCTGGGAAAATCACGTAGCAATATTTGCCGGGGCTGGATTCGAAGTGAGCACTTACCCCTGGTATGATGAAGTGACCAACGGTGTGCGTTTTGACGATCTGTTGGCGACGCTAAAAACATTGCCTGCCCGCAGTATTGTGCTGCTGCATCCGTGCTGTCATAACCCAACGGGCGCCGATCTCACCAACGACCAATGGGACGCAGTCATTGAAATTCTCAAAGCACGCGAGCTTATCCCATTTCTCGATATCGCTTATCAAGGATTTGGTGCCGGTATGGAAGAGGATGCCTACGCCATTCGCGCTATTGCCAGCGCCGGATTACCTGCTCTGGTAAGCAATTCATTCTCGAAAATTTTCTCCCTGTACGGCGAACGTGTCGGCGGTCTTTCGGTGGTGTGTGAAGATGCCGAAGCCGCAGGCCGTGTGCTGGGGCAACTGAAAGCTACTGTGCGCCGTATTTACTCCAGCCCGCCGAATTTTGGTGCACAGGTAGTGGCAACGGTGCTGAATGATGAGGCGTTGAAAGCCAGTTGGTTGGCAGAAGTAGAAGAAATGCGAACCCGTATTCTGGCAATGCGTCAGCAACTGGTGCGGGTGTTGAGCACTGAGATGCCGGAGCGCAATTTTGATTACCTGCTTAAGCAACGCGGCATGTTCAGCTATACTGGTTTAAGCGCCGCTCAGGTCGATCGCCTGCGCGAGGAATTTGGCGTTTACCTGATCGCCAGCGGTCGTATGTGTGTTGCCGGGCTTAACTCTGCGAACGTGCAGCGCGTTGCAAAGGCGTTTGCTGCAGTGATGTAAGGTTAACCAGCAGGCGGTTGAAAAGCCGCCTGCTCTACGGTGATGCTGCCAACTTACTGATTTAGTGTATGATGGTGTTTTTGAGGTGCTCCAGTGGCTTCTGTTTCTATCAG
>NZ_SZVK01000054.1:0-27873 GCF_005280595.1 Escherichia sp. MR
CGGTGGAGCTGCATGACAAAGTCATCGGGCATTATCTGAACATAAAACACTATCAATAAGTTAGAGTCATTACCTGGCACGTGATGTGGTAATGAATGAAGACGACTGCAAAATAAGAAGAGGAAATACAGCAGAATTATTTTCAGGGTTCAGGCATATCGCCATTAATATTTTGACGAAATATAAGGTATTCAAGGCAGGGTTAAGACGTAAGACGCGAAAAGCAGCCATGGACAGAGACTACATCGCATCAGTCCTTGCGGGAAGCGGGCTTTAGTAATCTTGCTCTGGTTTTCAATTAAATACCAAAAATATGAAAGCGTGAAGGATGAAAAATACCCAGAAATTCTGATTTATTATGGTATTAAAGGTTCGGGGATAAATAGAGTAGATGGATGATTTTTCTCATGTACAAAGGATGGGAGAGCTCGTGGTTTAGGTTTAATTTGCATGGCTGATGTTGGTGAAAGTCGCTATTTTAAAGCTGCAAAAATATCTATGGATAAGAATAATTTGATTATAAAGATGAGTAATGTAGAAATAGTATTTAAGATAGCAAAGTGAATATTTATTTTAACAGTATTTATGTTTTTTAAAAAGAGAAAAATGGTGTGCGATTATTGGTTTACAATACAATTAATAGTGAGATAATCAAGCATTGAGAACTGTTACTTCCTAAAAATAAAAAAGTGCAAAAATTAATGCGGCTCGGAAAATAGTGGAATAATTCACGCTCAGATGAAGTTGATAATATTTTTACCAACAAAATGCTTCCCCGCAAAAACGCTGCCCCACAAATATCATTCTCCATCGTCTACACTTACTCCTGTAAACCGTTCAGGAGCAGTAATGAATCAGCAACGATTTGATGACAGCACCCTTATCCGCATTTTTGCTTTGCACGAGTTACACCGTCTTAAAGAGCGAGGCTTAACTCGCGCGGCGCTTTTCGATTATCACAGCCGCTATAAACTCGTATTTCTGGCTCATTCTCAGCCCGAGTACCGCAAGCTCGGCCCGTTCGTGGCAGATATTCACCAGTGGCATAATCTGGAGGAGTATTACAACCAGTATCGCCAGCGCGTAATTATTTTGCTTTCTCACCCCGCCAACCCGCGCGATCACACCAACGTTTTGATGCACGTTCAGGGGTATTTTCGTCCCCATCTTGATTCCACAGAACGTCAGCAACTGGCGGCGCTTATCGACAGTTATCGATGTGGCGAGCAACCGCTACTTGCGCCGCTGATGCGTATCAAACACTATATGGCGCTTTATCCTAATGCCTGGCTTTCAGGGCAACGTTATTTCGAACTTTGGCCGCGTGTTATTAACTTGCGCCATGCAGGAGTTTTATGACCACCCATCTGGTCTGGTTTCGCCAGGATTTACGTCTGCACGATAATCTCGCGCTGGCTGCTGCCTGCCGCAATTCATCTGCACACGTGGTGGCGCTGTTTATTGCCACACCGCAGCAGTGGGCAGCGCATAATATGTCGCCGCGTCAGGCTGAACTTATCAATGCTCAACTGAACGGGCTACAAATCGCGCTGGCGGAAAAAGGTATTCCTTTGTTATTTCATGAAGTGGATGACTTTGCTGCCAGCGTCGAAATGGTTAAACAGGTGTGCGTGGAAAACGGCATTACCCATTTGTTTTATAACTATCAGTATGAAGTGAATGAGCGAGCGCGGGATGCTCTGGTTGAGAAAACGCTTTGTAACGTGGTGTGTGAAGGATTTGATGACAGCGTGATCCTGCCACCTGGCGCGGTGATGACCGGTAACCATGAGATGTACAAAGTCTTTACGCCATTTAAAAATGCCTGGCTGAAACGGCTGCGGGAAGGGATGCCGGAGTGCGTCGCTGCACCAAAAGTACGTAGTAGCGGATCGATAGACCCCGCACCATCCATTTCGCTGAATTACCCTCGTCAGCCTTTCGACACAGCATATTTCCCGGTGGAAGAAAAAGTGGCGATTGCGCAATTACGCCAGTTTTGCCAGAACGGAGCAGGGCTGTACGAGCAACAGCGTGATTTCCCGGCAGTGGAAGGCACCAGCCGTTTGTCCGCTAGTCTGGCAACGGGAGGATTATCGCCTCGCCAGTGTTTACATCGCCTGCTGGCGGAACAACCGCAGGCGATGGAGGGCGGGGCAGGTAGCGTCTGGCTTAATGAGTTGATTTGGCGCGAGTTTTACCGTCACCTGATAACGTATTACCCCTCGCTGTGTAAACATCGTCCGTTTATTGCCTGGACTGACCGCGTACAGTGGCAAAGCAATCCCGCGCATTTAAAGGCCTGGCAGGAAGGCAAAACGGGATACCCGATTGTCGATGCCGCCATGCGTCAGCTTAACAGCACTGGCTGGATGCATAACCGTCTGCGGATGATCACAGCTAGCTTTCTGGTGAAAGATTTGTTGATCGACTGGCGCGAAGGGGAGCGGTATTTCATGTCGCAGCTGATTGATGGTGATTTGGCAGCCAATAACGGTGGCTGGCAGTGGGCGGCTTCCACCGGAACCGATGCTGCGCCGTATTTTCGTATTTTCAACCCGACAACCCAGGGCGAGAAATTTGACCGCGAAGGCGAGTTTATCCGCCAGTGGTTACCGGAGCTGCGCGATGTGCCGGGAAAATCGGTGCATGAGCCGTGGAAGTGGGCAGAGAAAGCGGGTGTGAAGCTGGATTATCCAGAGCCGATTGTCGATCACAAAGAAGCGAGAGTACGAACGCTGGCAGCGTATGAGGCGGCGAGGAAGGGGAAATAACAGACGCGTCGGGCAATTGTGCCCAGTTGCCGGATGCGGCGTGAACGCCGTATCCGGCCTGATAGTGCAAATTTAATGAGCCATTCAGGCGTGATAAGACGCGTCAGCGTCGCATCAGGC
The DNA here is from genome assembly GCF_005280595.1 of Escherichia sp. MR. NCBI lineage: Bacteria > Pseudomonadati > Pseudomonadota > Gammaproteobacteria > Enterobacterales > Enterobacteriaceae > Escherichia > Escherichia sp. MR. The sequence goes on from NZ_SZVK01000054.1 coordinate 2,895, forward strand.
GCTTATTAAGACTCCAGCGCCAGCGCGCGGTTTCTGAATTTCAGCGTCTGGTACAGCCAAATCATCAGTACCAGTCCTACACACGCCAGTGCGCCCCAGGTGATTTGATCAAACACTTCAATATATGCATTGATGGAATAGTTGATCGCCCCGGAAGCATCAAACGAAGCTTGCGATGTCTGATCGGCAATGACGCCAGCCAGATAGTTCGCAATCGCGCCGGAAAGCAGCATATAAATTCCGGTTAATACGCCAGTCACGCCGGGGATTTCAATACGCGTAATTTGCGACATGGCTACCGGATCGATAAACAGTTCGGCAAAGCCCATCACTGCCAGCCCCAGAACCATCAGCGGCAGGGAAGAGTGTCCATACATCGCAGACCAGCGGGCGCTTAAGGTCAGAATGCAGAATCCGGCGCTCATCAGACCGAGGCCAAGAGCAAATTTTCCCCAAATGCGCACGGTACGATTTCCCGCGACGCTCTCTTTTACCACCCACGCAAGGAACACCCCACACAGCATGACCGCGAAGGCATTAATCGACTGGAACATCGCCGTAGGAACGGTATAACCGAAAATATCGCGGTTAACGAAACGGTCGATATAAAGGCTAATCGAACTGCCGCCCTGTTGTGCGAAGGCCCAGAACAACATACTGAAGAAGGTAAGGGTAACAATCAGCCCCAGTTCTTTACGCTGTTTCTGATTTTCTGCCTGGCGATAAATTTTTGCCAGCACCGCCAGTCCAATCACCGTGGCAACAATTAAGGCGTATACCGACCACTCTTTCCAGAACAATACAGTAATCAGCGCGGGCGTTGCGACCAGCAGAACCAGCAGCCATCCCCAGTTTGGCAGGAGAAAGTTTTTCGCACACAGCACCTCTTTATTAACGCCCCGGGTATGAGCGAAATGACGATTGCCGCATAAGAAAATGACCAGCCCGGCGATCATCCCGACCGCAGCCAGGCCAAAGCCCATTGCCCAGCTGTATTCTTCTTGGGCGTAACCACAGGCGATTGGGGCGATAATAGAACCCACGTTACCTGCCGCATACATCAGCGAGAAACCGCCATCACGACGCGGATCGGTTGGCTCATAGAGTTCGCCAAGCAGGCAACTGACGTTGGATTTAAACAGGCCATAGCCGCAGACGATAATCGCCAGCGACAAATAGAGGAATGTCGGATGGATCTCGCTGGCGCCCAGCACCAGATGCCCGATCGCCATCAACAACGCTCCCAGCATTACCGCCATACGGTTGCCGAGCACTTTATCGGCCAGGAAACCGCCAAGAATTGGCGTGACATATACCAGTGAACAGTAGGCACTGAATAACGCGTAAGCGTGGGTATCGTTGTACTTCAGTTGATTGGTGAGATAGAGAATCAGCAGGGCGCGCATTCCGTAGAAGCTAAAATATTCCCAGATTTGTAGCGCGACAACGTAGTAGATAGCGCGCGGCTGTGATGCGTGTTTATTCATAATAATTCCACAGTTGGATGCGACGCCACGTAATAAAAGCGCGGTGTGCGTGTGTTTCCTTAAAGTTAAAACCTTGATACAGATCTGATTATTTATGCAATATGCTGTCTGTTTGCATAAATATACATGAACTGAGGTGTGGTGAAATAAACAATTTGCGCCTTTTGGCCGCCTGTTTGTTTCTTAATATGTCAAAAGATTGGCTATCGACGAACAGGCGAGGTAACGCTATGTTAACGGTGTAGCTATCAGAATACGGAAGGCGCGAAGATGAAAAACACCGAACTGGAACAACTGATTAACGAGAAACTGAACAGCGCGGCGATAAGTGATTACGCGCCGAATGGTTTGCAGGTGGAAGGCAAAGAGACGGTGCAAAAAATTGTTACCGGTGTCACCGCCAGCCAGGCGCTGCTCGATGAAGCGGTGCGTCTGGGCGCGGATGCGGTCATTGTGCATCATGGCTATTTCTGGAAAGGCGAATCGCCGGTAATTCGCGGCATGAAGCGTAACCGTTTAAAAACCTTGCTGGCGAATGATATCAACCTGTATGGCTGGCATCTGCCACTGGACGCACATCCGGAGCTGGGTAATAACGCACAACTGGCGGCGTTACTGGGGATCACGGTCATGGGCGAAATTGAGCCGTTGGTGCCGTGGGGCGAACTGACCATGCCTGTGCCGGGGCTGGAACTGGCTTCCTGGATTGAAGCGCGTCTGGGACGCAAGCCGTTGTGGTGTGGCGATACCGGACCTGATGTAGTGAAACGCGTCGCCTGGTGCACGGGCGGCGGGCAAAGTTTTATCGATAGCGCCGCGCGTTTTGGTGTGGATGCATTTATTACTGGCGAAGTTTCTGAACAGACCATTCATTCAGCCCGCGAGCAGGGATTGCATTTTTATGCCGCAGGTCACCATGCCACTGAACGCGGCGGTATTCGCGCGTTGAGCGAGTGGCTGAATGAAAATACCGATCTTGATGTGACCTTTATTGATATTCCTAATCCTGCATAACGAATAATCAGAGGGATCGAAAGTGCAACGAGCGCGTTGTTATCTGATAGGTGAAACGGCGGTAGTGCTGGAACTGGAACCGCCAGTGACGCTGGCTAGCCAGAAACGGATCTGGCGACTGGCGCAGCGTCTGGTGGATATGCCGAATGTGGTGGAAGCCATTCCCGGCATGAACAATATCACGGTGATTTTGCGCAATCCTGAGTCGCTGGCGCTGGATGCCATTGAGCGTTTGCAACGCTGGTGGGAGGAGAGTGAGGCGCTGGAACCGGAGTCACGCCATATCGAAATCCCGGTTGTTTACGGCGGCGCTGGCGGGCCGGATTTGGCGGTGGTCGCGGCGCATTGTGGGTTGAGCGAAAAACAGGTTGTTGAATTGCACTCCTCCGTGGAATACGTGGTCTGGTTTTTAGGTTTTCAACCGGGCTTCCCGTATCTCGGGAGCTTGCCGGAACAACTACACACGCCACGGCGCGCTGAACCGCGCTTGCTCGTTCCGGCAGGTTCTGTCGGGATCGGCGGGCCGCAGACCGGTGTTTATCCGCTGGCAACGCCGGGTGGCTGGCAGTTGATTGGTCATACTTCACTCAGCCTGTTTGATCCGGCGCGTGACGAACCCATCTTATTACGTCCTGGAGATAGCGTGCGCTTTGTGCCGCAGAAGGAGGGAGTATGTTGAAAATTATTCGTGCGGGGATGTATACCACCGTGCAGGATGGTGGTCGTCACGGTTTTCGCCAGTCGGGTATCAGCCATTGCGGCGCACTGGATATACCCGCGCTGCGCATTGCTAATCTGCTGGTGGGGAATGATGCCAACGCTCCCGCACTGGAAATTACGCTCGGTCAGTTAACGGTTGAATTTGAACGCGATGGTTGGTTTGCCCTGACCGGCGCAGGTTGTGAAGCGCGGCTGGATGATAACGCCGTCTGGACCGGCTGGCGCTTGCCGATGAAAGCAGGTCAGCGTTTAACCCTTAAACGTCCGCAACATGGTGTTCGTAGCTATCTGGCGGTGGCGGGTGGTATTGATGTCCCGCCAGTGATGGGGTCATGCAGTACCGATCTCAAAGTGGGGATTGGCGGGCTGGAAGGGCGTTTACTAAAGGATGGTGACCGACTCCCGATTGGCAAAGCGAAGCGGGATTTTATGGAAGCACAGGGCGTTAAACAGCTACTGTGGGGCAACCGCATTCGCGCCTTGCCGGGGCCGGAATATCATGAGTTCGATCGCGCCTCGCAGGATGCATTCTGGCGTTCGCCCTGGCAACTTAGCCCGCAAAGCAACCGGATGGGCTATCGCTTGCAAGGGCAAATCTTAAAACGCACCACCGATCGTGAACTGTTATCTCACGGTTTGCTGCCGGGCGTGGTGCAGGTGCCGCATAACGGGCAGCCCATTGTGCTAATGAACGACGCGCAAACCACCGGCGGTTACCCGCGCATTGCCTGCATTATTGAAGCCGACATGTATCATCTGGCGCAAATCCCACTCGGACAGCCCATTCATTTTGTCCAGTGTTCACTGGAAGAGGCACTAAAAGCGCGGCAAGATCAGCAACGTTATTTCGAACAATTAGCGTGGCGGCTGCACAATGAAAATTGACCTGAACGCCGATCTGGGCGAAGGCTGTGCCAGTGACGCTGAACTGTTAACGCTGGTTTCCTCAGCCAATATTGCCTGTGGATTTCATGCAGGCGACGCGCAAACCATGCAGGCTTGCGTGCGTGAAGCAATAAAAAATGGCGTAGCGATTGGCGCGCACCCGAGTTTTCCCGACAGGGAAAATTTTGGTCGTAGCGCCATGCAACTGCCGCCGGAAATGGTTTATGCCCAGACGCTGTATCAAATTGGCGCGCTGGCAGCGATTGTCCGTGCAGAAGGTGGTGTGATGCGCCACGTCAAACCGCACGGTATGTTGTATAACCAGGCGGCGAAAGACGCACAACTGGCAGACGCCATCGCCAGAGCGGTATACGCTTGCGATCCGGCATTGATTCTCGTCGGGCTGGCGGGAAGCGAGCTGATCCGTGCAGGCAAGCGTAATGGCCTGACAACGCGCGAGGAAGTGTTTGCCGATCGCGGTTATCAGGCTGACGGCTCGCTGGTGCCGCGAAGCCAGCCAGGCGCGTTGATTGAAAACGAAGAACAGGCGCTGGCGCAAACGCTGGAGATGGTGCAACACGGCAGAGTCAAAGGTATCACCGGTGAATGGGCGAAGGTCACGGCGCAAACGGTCTGCCTGCATGGCGACGGCGAGCACGCACTGGCGTTCGCCCGCCGACTACGCGCTACATTTACCAAAAAGGGGATTGTTGTCGCAGCATAATCCCGCTGAACAAAGAACGAAAAAAGGATATCACCATGCCTGAAGGCCCGGAGATCCGCCGTGCAGCGGATAACCTGGAGGCGGCGATCAAAGGCAAACTACTAACTGATGTCTGGTTTGCCTTCCCGCAGTTAAAACCGTATCAATCACAACTTATTGGTCAACACGTCACCCATGTGGGAACTCGTGGTAAGGCGTTGTTAACTCATTTTTCTGATGGTTTAACGCTCTATAGCCATAATCAGCTTTACGGCGTGTGGCGCGTGGTTGATACCGGCGAAGAGCCGCAGACCACGCGGGTGCTGCGGGTAAAACTGCAAACGGCTGACAAAACCATTCTGCTTTATAGCGCCTCGGATATTGAGATGTTGACCCCGGAACAACTGACCACGCATCCGTTTTTACAACGCGTTGGCCCCGATGTGCTGGATCCGAATCTGACGCCGGAGGTGGTGAAAGAACGGTTATTATCGGCGCGCTTTCGTAATCGGCAGTTTGCTGGATTACTGCTCGATCAGGCGTTTCTGGCAGGGCTTGGCAATTATTTGCGGGTGGAGATCCTCTGGCAGGTCGGGTTGACCGGAAGTCATAAAGCGAAAGATCTCAATGCGGCGCAACTGGATGCACTCGCACACGCGTTACTGGATATTCCTCGACTTTCTTACGCTACGCGGGGGCAGGTGGATGAGAATAAACATCATGGGGCGCTGTTTCGCTTTAAAGTTTTTCATCGTGATGGCGAGAAGTGTGAACGCTGTGGTAGCATCATTGAGAAAACCACGTTGTCCTCGCGCCCGTTTTACTGGTGTCCAGGCTGCCAGCACTAGGCCGACCGCTTCGGCGCATAGGTTGAAATAAACCGCGCAATGGCTGGCCCCGTCAGCAAAATACTGAACAGGCGCAGGGTTTGCATCGCCATAATAAGCGCCATATCGGCATTGCTCCCTGCGGCGATGACCGCCACGGTATCAAGCCCGCCGGGGCTGGTGGCGAGGTAGGCGGTCATAAAATCAATATGCATAAACCGGGTCAGCCCCCACGCCATACCTGCACAAATAGCCAGCAGAGCAAAAATCGACAGCAAGATTTGTGGCAGCGGGCGCAATGCCCGCAGTAATATTTGTTTATCGAAACCAAGACCAATCCGCCAGCCAATTGCCATATACGCCATCGCCAGCAGCCATTCTGGTAGTTCGATGGTGATGAGCTGGCCAGACTGGAGCACTGCGCCCGCCAGCATCGGGATGAGCATCGTGCCGGAAGGAAGACGTAGCAGGCATCCCACTGTACCGGCAACCACTGCGAGCAAAATCGTAAGCATGAGATTAATGCTCACTGGCGGGAACCAGATAATCTGTTGATTAACCGCTTCAGCGTTATCGCCCAGCATCATCCGCGTAACCAGAACTGCCGCACCTGCGACAAACAGTACCCGCAGATATTGCATAAACGCCACCAGACGGATATCTGCGCCGTAATCCTGCGCCATAGCGACCATTGCCGCTGCGCCGCCGGGGGAGGAACCCCAGGCACCGGTATTCCCAGGCAGTGAGCTATAGCGCACCAATAACCAGCCCACGATGGCGCTGGAAAGCAGCGTCACCAGTAAAATTGATAACACGATCGGCCAGTTAACGGCCAGGGTGGTGAGAATCGAACCAGTGAGGTTTTGCGCAATCATGCAGCCAAGAATGGCCTGCGCAGCAAGAAAAGCGGAGCGAGGGAGTTGCAGAGTCATTCCGCGCATACTGAAGATGATCCCGGCGATCATCGGCCCAAGTAATAGCGCCGCCGGGAGATGTACCGCGAGGAAGCCAATAGAAAGGAGAAGTGATAGTACACATAACATTCCCCACTGCAAAACTGGCATCCTTCGCTCCTTCATTATTATCTCTTTGGTGTATCGATACAGCATAAAGAAAGCCGGGTCTGGAAAAAATAACGGTAATCAAGGAAAAGGAGGAAATGAGTAATTATCTGAATGCGATACCCTTCTCGACTGAAAAGGGCATCATCTCGATTCAGTTGTAGTTAATCTTAAAAAGCACCACAGTATCGAAGGGACCAGCCTCGATGGGGGTGCCTGGTATGGATGACAATTCGGCGGTAAAGTTTTTTTCATAAACTAACATGTCGCTGGTGAAATCGGCATATTCGCTGTATTTATTGAAGGTATAGGGCGAGGCGTTTTCGTCCAGTAAACGTAGTTTAAGTCCATTACCAATCAACAATGCTTTATCTTCTTCAACCAACGTTTCTTCGGTATAAAACGAGGAACTGACTTTAAATCCGTCGGTGCACTGGTCATTTTGTGATTTCGTCGTCTTAATACTAAAATTTTTCGACATCGTGTGACGGCGAATATCCAGTACGTTAAATTTACCAAAATCAATCACCTGTGTTTCAGGCGAAATAGAAAAGTTAACGCTGCAATCCAGTACACGAATGTTTTCCAGACCGGTAATGTGATATTTCAGGTTTTGGGCAGAAGGATCTTCATTAACACTGCCAGCGCCATCGAATTGCACCACAATATAGTCGCTCAGCGTACTTTGATAATCATGCGGCGGCATTTCACGAACTTTAACATAGAGCCGCATACGAGCGAGAAATGTACGCGACATATGAATATTGTTGGAATCGCCGGAACAAATCTTATTTTGCCACCCCATAGCAATGATCTGCTCTGGTGTGTAGATATCAATTTTCTTGCTGTCGATACACTGGTTGGTGTCGATTCGACTTTTCCCGAGACTGGCATCGTAATCAACGCCGTTATATGTTACGCCAAGTTGATAATAGCGATCCTGCATTCCGGGGTAGGGGTTTACCCAGGCATAAACATGCTCGCTTTCAAAGTTGCCGTTAGTATTGTTGTCACAATAGACGGGAATTTTAATATCGTCAGATTCCCAGATTTTATCGCCAGGTTTAGCATTGCCCGGCACAGCAAAGGGTTGAATAGCTTCTGATTTTTCTACAGATCCGCCAGATGAGCCAAAATAGCAGTTCAGCGCCAGCGCAGACTTCAACGGCAGAAATAACAGACAGATAACGAACAACAATCCCTTGCCAGTACTCATTTCTTCGCCTCCACCGCCTGTAAACGACATTGTCCGTTACAGTTCAGAGTATTCATCCGTAATGCGCCGTAATCATCCATGTAACCCAGGTAAAATTGATTACCGTTATAGCTTCCTGTATTCGTTGTGACGGTGCTAAAAGGGGCAATCATCACCGATTTAAAACCGGGGATCACACCTTTATCATTTTGCCCAAGATAGGCAATCGTCAGGTAATAGGCGGTAGGGTTTTTCAGGGTAAGTTCGTTGCCCTTCTGGCTAACCTGTAACTGTAACTCTATGTGTTCACCTGTTTTCTTGCGCAATGCCGCAGGTCGCCAGAACAACTTAATACGGCGTTGGATCGCGACCTGAAGTATCGCATGGTCGCTGCTTTTATCCGGCGCTGGCGGAATTTCGCGCATGTTATAGTAGAACAACGTTTCACGATCGCTGGGCAATTGTGTGGTTGACGCTTGCTTTACAATCCGCACCTGCGATGTTGCTTTTGGTTCCAGGCGCTGTATTGGTGGCAGGGCGACCAGAAGATCGTCGCTTTTCTCCCCTTTATCATTTTCTATCCAGGAATATGCAAGGTAAGGCAGTTTGTCACTCTGGTTTTCTATGCGCAGGCTGGTGGCTTTGTCGTTGGCGTTAAACACAACTCGTGTGCGATCGGGTTGCACTGCAGCGTTGCTACCCAGGCTGACGGCTAACAGAATCAGGGGCAATCCTTTAATAAATGTCATTCTCTTTTCCTTAATTAATGACAAGGTAAAATCAGGCGTTTGGTCGTGTCTTCCAGACGTTCTGGCAGATGAATAATGCAACTTTGTTTATCGCCCCAGAGCACAGTAAATTGCTGGTTTTCAGCTACTCCGCCAAGCCAGGCATGGCCTTCCTCGCTAACCATACCGACACTAATTCCACTGCCATTCTGCTGAATATTGGCACCGAGAGGGGGATAGTGACCGCTGGCGTCGCGAATAATAATGTTAACGTCTTTACCAGAACGGGAAGCCAGCGATTTGTAACCAATAGCGCCTTCAATCCACGTTTCTTTGATGATATTTTCAGCAACCGTTACGCCATCAGGTAAATCATTCATGTTGACTGCCACGGTGGAAGGTTGGTAACTGGAAATTAGCGGCACTACCGCAATACCAAAATGGTTGGTGTAGTCGAGATTACCCTGAACCGGAATATTTGCCACGCCGTCGGTGCTGACCATCAGCCGAGGCTCATTGGTTGAACTGCGGCGATGGAAGGCTGCGCCATATTGAGTGGCGGTAAAGGAACCGCTCCAGCTACTGCTGACAGAGCTGTAATCATTGGCGGCATAAGTGCCAGACAAATCCCATTCGCCGGCTGAACTCAGGTGTTGATAGTTACCACTCACCTGGGCGCCATTGTCAGGACGGTCGGATTGCAGCCCGGCAGACATGCCCCAGCTATTACGTTCATCCAGCGTATCGTTCCACGACATGCGGTGCGTGGTGCTGTTACTACTGTTTTGCATGTCATAGCCGACTCGACCACCGTTACCGACAGGTAATGAAATCGACAGGTAAATCTGGTTGTCGCGATCTTTGTCTTCGTAGTGGGTTGTGTTGAATGACGTCGAGATCGATATATCTTTCCAGTCACCGATATCAATATTAAAACCTGCCGTTATGTTGGCGGTCGTGGAGGTATTTGCGTTCCACCAGGTCTGATGTAACAGGTTGGCGTACAGGTTGAGGTTCAGAGGGGTTATCGGTTGGCCTACTGATAAGCTGATCGTCTGTTTTTCGTCTTGTGCATCGTTGTCGTTGTATTTGTGATCCAGATAGTTGGCGTAGCTGTGAAAATGACGATCGGAGAAGCGATAAGCAGCGAGTGAAATCGTACTATTTGTGGCGTCCACTTGTTTGCTGTAATTGAAACGGTAGCTTAAGCCCCGCTCGTCCTGCTGGGTATCAAATTGGCTACTGGCCCAGGTGACATCAAATGACAACGCCCCCAGCCAGAGCATATTTTGCCCGATGCCTATTGCGCCAGAATGGTAGTCATCTCCGGAGAGTAGCAAACCGCCATATAACGAGGTATTCGAGAGCATCCCCCAGGATATTTCATTACTAAAAAAGGTTTCATTTTCAGTTTGATGAGACATTGAGGTTCGCGGCTGACCAACAGCAAGTTTATAGCGAACCTGACCCTGGCGCGTCAGGAAGGGCGTCGAGGCGGCCGAAACCTGAAAGTTGTTCACACGTCCATCGTCTTCCGTTACTTTGACATCCAGCGTACCCTGGACAGACTGATTGATGTCATCAATGATAAACGGGCCTGGCGGGACTTTTTTCTGATAAATAACTCGCCCCGAATGACTTACGGTGACAGTGGCGTTGGTTTGCGCGATACCGCTGATTTGTGGGGCGTAACCGCGCAATTCCCAGGGCAACATCCGGTCATCGCTGGTCAGTGCCGCACCGGTATAAGAAAAACCGTCGAAAATATTGGAACTAAAATCAGTTTCGCCCAGGGTTAATTTCGAACCTAATTGCGGTAGTGGGCGAAAAAGATAAGTACGTGATATTCCGCCGCTCTGGTCATGGGCATCGTCGCTTTCGGAGCGGCTCAGCTGGTAATCGCTGCGTAAGCGCCATGCACCCATGTTAATACCGGCAGTACCGTAAGCGTTCAGGTTGGTGTTGCTGCTACTGCCCTGTGGACGGTAGTTACTGGCAAACAGGTTGTAATCCATCAGGACGCCGGCTACACCTTCTTTCCATGTTGATGGCGGCATCCAGTTTTCTGAGTGCCATGCCAGCCACGCTTGCGGAATGGTGATATTGAGTTGCTGATTGGCTTGATCGAAATTGAAGAGTATTTCTGGATGCGAACTAAAATCAACACACTGATTTATCTGTACTAATGATTGACGGAAGTCTGGTTTTAAACCAAATTTATCCACCAGTGATTCATCGATGCACGGAATGGTTTTATCACCGCTTTTTTGCCAGCTAATTTTTTGCCCGTTACTTATTTGGTTATTATTAACGGTAGTGCTAACAAAATATTCACCGGGGGCAATCACCCCTTTGTCTTTTAATAATGAAATATCAATGCTATCACGCATCGATTTGTCGAGGACGCTCAGGTTAAATTCGACCGCCAGCGCGGACGGCATTACCATCGTCAGGCAGGAAATAAAAGAAAGTCGATAAATATTCACGGTGTCCATACCTGATAAATATCTGCAGAAAGGCGGCTACGTCGCCGCCATAATTATTCTTATTTATAATCCAGAACGTAGGTCGCGTTAGCGGTTACGGCACCAGCAGTGACATTGACTGCATTGTCAATTTGTTCCATCCAGGCAAAGAAGTTCAGCGTTTGTTCTGTTGAGCTTGCATCCAGGTCGAGGTCTGGCGCAGCTGTACCCAATACGATGTTTGTGTCATTTTTGTCCATCAGTCTTACGCCGACACCTGTTGCCTCGCCAGCACTGGTATTGCTCAACAGAGGTGTTGCCCCCGTCGTTTTAGCCGAACCGTCGAAGGTTACGGCAACTTTGGATATTGGCGAACCGCTACCATTATCAGAACCTGGCAGGTCACAGTTTATTAAGCGAATGTCGACGGCCACTTTATTGCTGTGATGATCCCGGTTTATATGGGTTGTCGTGACTTGTCCAAGGTCAATATTTTTATCAACATCATCTGGATGAATGTCACAAGGTGCTTCAATAATTTCACCTTTAAAGTGAATTTCACCAGAGCCTTCGTCTGCGGCATAAACAGGAGCAGTGAGCAACAGAGAGACGACCAATGTGGCCAATGTTTTTTGTCCTTTAAACATAACAGAATCCTTTAAGGAAATAGAAAAATAGTATAGCTCTACCAGATTATCTGATTTTGCGTGTGGAGTGTTTTTAGTTTTGCTTAAAAATATATTTAGTTTTATTAAATGCAAATGCAAATGCAATTGATTGGTGTTGTGAATTAATTAAGGCGTAGAAAATAGAAGTGAATTATGGATATGCATAATATTCAGTGGATTATAAACAGGACGGAGAGAACAGTTATTTTTATTAAGATATTGCATTGACTGCTATTTGAACTGGTTGTTTTTTATTTGGCGTCCGGGTTTTGATTTTATTTTTACAATTTTTTATGCTTAAACCAACAAAAAATAACCCGCCATATAAACGGCGGGCTAAATTATTTGCTGCTCAGTAATCACCGATTAACGTTTGATATCGCTTTTAAAGTCACGTTTTTCATAGCCAGTATACAGCTGACGCGGACGGGCAATTTTCATGCCGTCACTGTGCATTTCGCTCCAGTGGGCGATCCAGCCAACGGTACGTGCCATTGCGAAAATGACGGTGAACATGGAAGACGGAATCCCCATCGCTTTCAGGATGATACCGGAGTAGAAATCGACGTTCGGGTACAGTTTTTTCTCGATAAAGTACGGGTCGTTCAGCGCGATGTTTTCCAGCTCCATTGCCACTTCCAGCAGGTCATCTTTGGTGCCCAGCTCTTTCAGGACTTCATGGCAGGTTTCACGCATTACGGTGGCGCGCGGGTCGTAATTTTTGTACACGCGGTGACCGAAGCCCATCAGGCGGAAAGAGTCATTCTTATCTTTCGCACGACGAACAAATTCCGGAATGTGTTTAACGGAGCTGATTTCTTCCAGCATTTTTAGCGCAGCTTCGTTAGCACCACCGTGAGCCGGCCCCCACAGCGAAGCAATACCTGCTGCGATACAAGCAAACGGGTTCGCACCCGAAGAACCAGCGGTACGCACGGTGGAAGTCGAGGCGTTCTGTTCGTGGTCAGCGTGCAGGATCAGAATACGATCCATTGCACGTTCCAGAATTGGATTGACTTCATACGGTTCGCACGGGGTGGAGAACATCATGTGCAGGAAGTTTCCGGCGTAGGAAAGGTCATTGCGCGGGTAAACAAATGGCTGACCGATGGAGTATTTGTAACACATCGCTGCCATGGTCGGCATTTTCGACAGCAGACGGAACGCGGCGATTTCACGATGACGCGGATTATTGACGTCAAGTGAATCGTGATAAAACGCTGCCAGCGCGCCGGTGATACCGCACATGACCGCCATCGGATGAGAGTCGCGACGGAAGGCGTGGAACAGACGGGTAATCTGTTCGTGGATCATCGTATGACGGGTAACGGTAGTTTTAAACTCGTCATACTGTTCCTGGGTCGGTTTTTCACCATTCAGCAGAATGTAACAGACTTCCAGGTAGTTAGAATCGGTCGCCAGCTGATCGATCGGGAAACCTCGATGCAGCAAAATACCTTCATCACCATCAATAAAAGTAATTTTAGATTCGCAGGATGCGGTTGAAGTGAAGCCTGGATCAAAGGTGAATACACCTTTTGAACCGAGAGTACGGATATCAATAACATCTTGACCCAGCGTGCCTTTCAGCACATCCAGTTCAACAGCTGTATCCCCGTTGAGGGTGAGTTTTGCTTTTGTATCAGCCATTTAAGGTCTCCTTAGCGCCTTATTGCGTAAGACTGCCGGAACTTAAATTTGCCTTCGCACATCAACCTGGCTTTACCCGTTTGTTATTTGGCTCGCCGCTCTGCGAAAGAGGGGAAGACCTGGGTACAGAGCTCTGGGCGCTTGCAGGTAAAGGATTCATTGATGACGAATAAACGGCGAATCAAGCACTTAGCAATCCGAATTATTAAACCTGTCTATCACTAATAACTGTCCTGGATGGATTGGTCAATACTTCCACACTGTTACATAAGTTAATCTTAGGTGAAATAGTGACCCCATAACTTTTACGCATTATATGCTTTTCCTGATGATGTTTGTAACAACTTTGTTGAATGATTGTCAAATGAGATGGTTAAAAATTAAATAAATGTTGTTATCGTGACTTAGATCACTGTTCTGGATAAAACCCGACAAAGCATATGTAGGTTAATTGTAATGATTTTGTGAACAGCCTATACTGCCGCCAGGTCTCCGGAACACCCTGCAATCCCGAGCCACCCAGCGTTGTAACGTGTCGTTTTCGCATCTGGAAGCAGTGTTTTGCATGACGCGCAGTTATAGAAAGGACGCTGTCTGACCCGCAAGCAGACCGGAGGAAGGAAATCCCGACGTCTCCAGGTAACAGAAAGTTATCCTCTGTACCCGTAGTCCCCAGGGAATAATAAGAACAGCATGTGGGCGTTATTCATGATAAGAAATGTGAAAAAACAAAGACCTGTTAATCTGGACCTACAGACCATCCGGTTCCCCGTCACGGCGATAGCGTCCATTCTCCATCGCGTTTCCGGTGTGATCACCTTCGTTGCAGTGGGCATCCTGCTGTGGCTTCTGGGTACTAGCCTCTCTTCCCCTGAAGGTTTCGAGCAAGCTTCCGCCATTATGGGCAGCTTCTTCGTCAAATTTATCATGTGGGGCATCCTTACCGCTCTGGCGTATCACGTCGTCGTAGGTATTCGCCACATGATGATGGATTTTGGCTATCTGGAAGAAACATTCGAAGCGGGTAAACGCTCCGCCAAAATCTCCTTTGTCATTACTGTCGTGCTTTCAATTCTTGCAGGAGTCCTCGTATGGTAAGCAACGCCTCCGCATTAGGACGCAATGGCGTACATGATTTCATCCTCGTTCGCGCTACTGCTATCGTCCTGACGCTCTACATCATTTATATGGTCGGTTTTTTCGCTACCAGTGGCGAACTGACATATGAAGTCTGGATCGGTTTCTTTGCCTCTGCGTTCACTAAAGTGTTCACCCTGCTGGCGCTGTTTTCCATCTTGATCCATGCCTGGATCGGCATGTGGCAGGTGTTGACCGACTACGTTAAACCGCTGGCTTTGCGCCTGATGCTGCAACTGGTGATTGTCGTTGCACTGGTGGTTTACGTGATTTATGGATTCGTTGTGGTGTGGGGTGTGTGATGAAATTGCCAGTCAGAGAATTTGATGCAGTTGTGATTGGTGCCGGCGGCGCAGGTATGCGCGCGGCGCTGCAAATTTCCCAGAGCGGCCAGACCTGTGCGCTGCTCTCTAAAGTCTTCCCGACCCGTTCCCATACCGTTTCGGCGCAGGGCGGCATTACCGTTGCGCTGGGTAATACCCATGAAGATAACTGGGAATGGCATATGTACGACACCGTAAAAGGGTCGGACTATATCGGTGACCAGGACGCGATTGAATATATGTGTAAAACCGGGCCGGAAGCGATTCTGGAACTGGAACACATGGGACTGCCGTTCTCGCGCCTTGATGATGGTCGTATCTATCAACGTCCGTTTGGCGGTCAGTCGAAAAACTTCGGCGGCGAGCAGGCGGCACGTACAGCGGCAGCGGCTGACCGTACCGGTCACGCACTGTTGCACACCCTTTATCAGCAGAACCTGAAAAACCACACCACCATTTTCTCCGAGTGGTATGCGCTGGATCTGGTGAAAAACCAGGATGGCGCAGTGGTCGGCTGTACCGCACTGTGCATCGAAACTGGTGAAGTGGTTTACTTCAAAGCTCGCGCGACTGTGCTGGCGACCGGCGGGGCTGGGCGTATTTATCAGTCCACCACTAACGCCCACATTAACACCGGCGACGGCGTCGGCATGGCTATCCGTGCAGGCGTACCGGTGCAGGATATGGAAATGTGGCAGTTCCACCCGACGGGTATTGCCGGTGCGGGCGTACTGGTCACCGAGGGTTGCCGTGGTGAAGGCGGTTATCTGCTGAACAAACATGGCGAACGCTTTATGGAGCGTTATGCGCCGAACGCCAAAGACCTGGCGGGGCGTGATGTGGTGGCGCGTTCCATCATGATCGAAATTCGTGAAGGTCGTGGCTGTGATGGCCCGTGGGGACCACACGCAAAACTGAAACTCGACCACCTGGGTAAAGAAGTTCTCGAATCCCGTCTGCCGGGTATCCTGGAACTCTCCCGTACCTTCGCTCACGTCGATCCGGTGAAAGAGCCGATTCCGGTTATCCCAACCTGTCACTACATGATGGGCGGTATTCCGACCAAAGTGACCGGTCAGGCGCTGACCGTGAACGAGAAAGGCGAAGATGTGGTGATCCCTGGCCTGTTCGCGGTGGGTGAAATTGCTTGCGTATCGGTACACGGCGCTAACCGTCTTGGCGGCAACTCGCTGCTGGACCTGGTGGTCTTTGGTCGTGCGGCAGGTCTGCATCTGCAAGAGTCTATCGCCGAACAGGGCGCACTGCGCGATGCCAGCGAGTCTGATGTCGAAGCTTCTCTGGAGCGCCTGAACCGCTGGAACAACAACCGTAACGGTGAAGATCCGGTGGCGATTCGTAAAGCACTGCAAGAATGTATGCAGCATAACTTCTCGGTCTTCCGTGAAGGTGATGCGATGGCGAAAGGGCTTGAGCAGTTGAAAGTGATCCGCGAGCGTCTGAAAAATGCCCGTCTGGATGACACCTCCAGCGAGTTCAACACCCAGCGCGTTGAATGCCTGGAACTGGATAACCTGATGGAAACGGCGTATGCAACGGCTGTTTCTGCCAACTTCCGTACCGAAAGCCGTGGCGCGCATAGCCGCTTCGACTTCCCGGAGCGTGATGATGAAAACTGGCTGTGTCACTCCCTGTATCTGCCAGAGTCGGAATCCATGACGCGACGTAGCGTCAACATGGAACCGAAACTGCGCCCGGCATTCCCGCCGAAGATTCGTACTTACTAATGCGGAGACAGGAAAATGAGACTCGAGTTTTCAATTTATCGCTATAACCCGGATGTTGATGATGCTCCGCGTATGCAGGATTACACCCTGGAAGCGGAAGAAGGTCGCGACATGATGCTGCTGGATGCGCTTATCCAGCTGAAAGAGAAAGATCCCAGCCTGTCGTTCCGTCGCTCCTGCCGTGAAGGTGTGTGTGGTTCCGACGGTCTGAACATGAACGGCAAGAATGGTCTGGCCTGTATTACCCCGATTTCGGCACTCAACCAGCCGGGCAAGAAGATTGTAATTCGTCCGTTGCCAGGTTTACCGGTGATCCGCGATTTGGTGGTAGACATGGGACAATTCTATGCGCAATATGAGAAAATTAAGCCTTACTTGTTGAATAATGGACAAAATCTACCAGCTCGTGAGCATTTACAAATGCCCGAGCAACGTGAAAAACTCGACGGGCTGTATGAATGTATTCTCTGCGCATGTTGTTCAACCTCTTGTCCGTCTTTCTGGTGGAATCCCGATAAGTTTATCGGTCCTGCAGGCTTGTTAGCGGCGTATCGTTTCCTGATTGATAGCCGTGATACCGAGACTGACAGCCGCCTTGACGGTTTGAGTGATGCATTCAGTGTATTCCGCTGTCACAGCATCATGAACTGCGTCAGTGTATGTCCGAAAGGGCTGAACCCGACGCGCGCCATCGGTCATATCAAGTCGATGTTGTTGCAACGTAATGCGTAATGCCCCGGCCTGATGGCCAAGGCAAAAATGTGCACGAACGGTTCCCTCGCCCCTTTGGGGAGAGGGTTAGGGTGAGGGGAAAAGGTCAGCGCCGGTGCGGACAATGACCCTCACCCCGACCCTCTCCCTGGAAGGGCGAGGGGGAAAATCGAGCCTGCGTTAACAATTAAGCAGGTTTGTTAGGAACCGTAGGCCTGATAAGACGCGCAAGCGTCGCATCAGGCAACCAGCGCCGGATGCGGCGTGAATGCCTTATCCGGTCTACAAAAGAAATGCAGGAAATCTTTAAAAACTGCCCCTGACACTAAGACAGTTTTTAAAGGTTCCTTAGCGGACGCAGAAAATACGACAAGTCCGCAACAAGTGAACCCCGGCACGCACATCACTGTGCGTGGTAGTATCCACGGCGAAGTAAGCATAAAAAAGATGCTTAAGGGATCACGATGCAGAACAGCGCTTTGAAAGCCTGGTTGGACTCTTCTTACCTCTCTGGCGCAAACCAGAGCTGGATAGAACAGCTCTATGAAGACTTCTTAACCGATCCTGACTCGGTTGACGCTAACTGGCGTTCGACGTTCCAGCAGTTACCTGGTACGGGAGTCAAACCGGATCAATTCCACTCTCAAACGCGTGAATATTTCCGCCGCCTGGCGAAAGACGCTTCACGTTACTCTTCAACGATCTCCGACCCTGACACCAATGTGAAGCAGGTTAAAGTCCTGCAGCTCATTAACGCATACCGCTTCCGTGGTCACCAACATGCGAATCTCGATCCGCTGGGACTGTGGCAGCAAGATAAGGTGGCCGATCTGGATCCGTCTTTCCACGATCTGACCGAAGCAGACTTCCAGGAGACCTTCAACGTCGGTTCATTTGCCAGCGGCAAAGAGACCATGAAACTCGGCGAGCTGCTGGAAGCCCTGAAGCAAACCTACTGCGGCCCGATTGGCGCCGAGTATATGCACATTACCAGCACCGAAGAAAAACGCTGGATCCAACAGCGTATCGAGTCTGGTCGCGCGACGTTCAATAGCGAAGAGAAAAAACGCTTCTTAAGCGAACTGACCGCCGCTGAAGGCCTTGAACGTTACCTTGGCGCAAAATTCCCTGGCGCAAAACGCTTCTCGCTGGAAGGCGGCGACGCGTTAATCCCGATGCTTAAAGAGATGATCCGCCATGCTGGCAACAGCGGCACCCGTGAAGTGGTTCTCGGGATGGCGCACCGTGGTCGTCTGAACGTGCTGGTGAACGTGCTGGGTAAAAAACCGCAAGACTTGTTCGACGAGTTTGCCGGTAAACATAAAGAACACCTCGGCACGGGCGACGTGAAATACCACATGGGCTTCTCGTCTGACTTCCAGACCGATGGCGGCCTGGTACACCTGGCGCTGGCGTTTAACCCGTCTCACCTTGAGATTGTAAGCCCGGTAGTTATCGGTTCTGTTCGTGCCCGTCTGGACAGACTTGATGAGCCGAGCAGCAACAAAGTGCTGCCAATCACCATCCACGGTGACGCCGCAGTGACCGGGCAGGGCGTGGTTCAGGAAACCCTGAACATGTCGAAAGCGCGTGGTTATGAAGTCGGCGGTACGGTACGTATCGTTATCAATAACCAGGTTGGTTTCACCACCTCTAACCCGCTGGATGCCCGTTCGACGCCGTACTGTACGGATATCGGCAAGATGGTTCAGGCACCGATTTTCCACGTTAACGCGGACGATCCGGAAGCCGTTGCCTTTGTGACCCGTCTGGCGCTCGATTTCCGTAACACCTTTAAACGTGATGTCTTCATCGACCTGGTGTGCTACCGCCGTCACGGCCACAACGAAGCCGACGAGCCGAGTGCAACTCAGCCGCTGATGTATCAGAAAATCAAAAAACATCCAACGCCGCGCAAAATCTACGCTGACAAGCTGGAGCAGGAAAAAGTGGCAACGCTGGAAGATGCCACCGAAATGGTTAACCTGTACCGCGATGCGCTGGATGCGGGTGATTGCGTGGTGGCAGAGTGGCGTCCGATGAACATGCACTCCTTCACCTGGTCGCCGTACCTCAACCACGAATGGGACGAAGAGTACCCGAACAAAGTTGAGATGAAGCGCCTGCAGGAGTTGGCTAAACGCATCAGTACGGTGCCAGAAGCCATTGAAATGCAGTCTCGTGTTGCCAAGATTTATGGCGACCGTCAGGCAATGGCGGCTGGTGAAAAACTGTTCGACTGGGGCGGCGCGGAAAACCTCGCTTACGCCACACTGGTTGATGAAGGCATTCCGGTTCGCCTGTCGGGTGAAGACTCTGGTCGCGGTACGTTCTTCCACCGCCACGCGGTGATCCACAACCAGTCCAACGGTTCCACTTACACGCCGCTGCAACATATTCATAACGGCCAGGGCGCGTTCCGTGTCTGGGACTCCGTACTGTCTGAAGAAGCAGTGCTGGCGTTTGAATACGGTTATGCCACCGCAGAACCACGCACTCTGACCATCTGGGAAGCGCAGTTCGGTGACTTCGCCAACGGTGCACAGGTGGTTATCGACCAGTTCATCTCCTCTGGCGAACAGAAATGGGGTCGGATGTGTGGCCTGGTGATGCTACTGCCGCACGGTTACGAAGGGCAGGGGCCGGAGCACTCCTCCGCGCGTCTGGAACGTTATCTGCAACTTTGCGCTGAGCAAAACATGCAGGTGTGCGTACCGTCTACCCCGGCACAGGTTTACCACATGCTGCGTCGTCAGGCGCTGCGCGGGATGCGTCGTCCGCTGGTCGTGATGTCGCCGAAATCCCTGCTGCGTCATCCGCTGGCGGTCTCCAGCCTCGAAGAACTGGCGAACGGCACCTTCCTGCCAGCCATCGGTGAAATCGACGAGCTTGATCCGAAGGGCGTGAAGCGCGTGGTGATGTGTTCTGGTAAGGTTTATTACGACCTGTTGGAACAACGCCGTAAGAATAATCAACACGATGTCGCCATTGTGCGTATCGAGCAACTCTACCCGTTCCCGCATAAAGCGATGCAGGAAGTGTTGCAGCAGTTTGCTCACGTCAAGGATTTTGTCTGGTGCCAGGAAGAGCCGCTCAACCAGGGCGCATGGTACTGCAGCCAGCATCATTTCCGCGAAGTGATTCCGTTTGGGGCTTCTCTGCGTTATGCAGGCCGCCCGGCCTCCGCCTCTCCGGCGGTAGGGTATATGTCCGTTCACCAGAAACAGCAACAAGATCTGGTTAATGACGCGCTGAACGTCGAATAAATAAAGGATACATAATGAGTAGCGTAGATATTCTGGTCCCTGACCTGCCTGAATCCGTAGCCGATGCCACCGTCGCAACCTGGCATAAAAAACCCGGCGACGCAGTCGTACGTGATGAAGTGCTGGTAGAAATCGAAACTGACAAAGTGGTACTGGAAGTACCGGCATCAGCAGACGGCATTCTGGATGCGGTTCTGGAAGATGAAGGTACAACCGTAACGTCTCGTCAGATCCTTGGTCGCCTGCGTGAAGGCAACAGCGCCGGTAAAGAAACCAGTGCCAAATCTGAAGAGAAAGCGTCCACTCCGGCGCAACGCCAGCAGGCGTCTCTGGAAGAGCAAAACAACGATGCGTTAAGCCCGGCGATCCGTCGTCTGCTGGCTGAACACAACCTCGACGCCAGCGCCATTAAAGGCACTGGTGTCGGTGGTCGTCTGACCCGTGAAGATGTGGAAAAACATCTGGCGAAAGCCCCGGCGAAAGAGTCTGCACCGGCAGTTGCTGCTCCGGCGGCGCAACCGGCACTGGCTGCACGTAGCGAAAAACGTGTACCAATGACTCGCCTGCGTAAGCGTGTGGCAGAGCGTCTGCTGGAAGCGAAAAACTCCACCGCCATGCTGACCACGTTCAACGAAGTCAACATGAAGCCGATTATGGATCTGCGTAAGCAGTACGGTGAAGCGTTTGAAAAACGCCACGGCATCCGTCTGGGCTTTATGTCTTTCTACGTGAAAGCGGTGGTTGAAGCCCTGAAACGTTACCCGGAAGTGAATGCGTCTATCGATGGCGATGATGTGGTTTACCACAACTATTTCGACGTCAGCATGGCGGTTTCTACACCGCGCGGTCTGGTGACGCCGGTTCTGCGTGATGTCGATACCCTCGGCATGGCAGATATCGAGAAGAAAATCAAAGAGCTGGCTGTTAAAGGCCGTGACGGTAAGCTGACGGTTGAAGATCTGACCGGTGGTAACTTCACCATCACCAACGGTGGTGTGTTCGGTTCCCTGATGTCTACGCCTATCATCAACCCGCCGCAGAGCGCAATTCTGGGTATGCACGCTATCAAAGATCGTCCGATGGCCGTGAATGGTCAGGTTGAGATCCTGCCGATGATGTACCTGGCGCTGTCCTACGATCACCGTCTGATCGATGGTCGCGAATCCGTAGGCTTCCTGGTAACCATCAAAGAGTTGCTGGAAGATCCGACGCGTCTGCTGCTGGACGTGTAGTAGTTTAAGCCTCACCTGCACTGTAGACCGGATAAGGGATCGCCCTCTTCGGCAATGGAAGCCTGATGCGACGCTAACGCGTCTTATCAGGCCTACGGGTGACCGACAATGCCCGGTAGCGATACGTCATACTCGGTCTACGGTTTAAAAGATAACGATTACTAAAGGATGGACAGAACACATGAACTTACATGAATACCAGGCAAAACAACTTTTTGCCCGCTATGGCTTACCGGCGCCAGTGGGTTATGCCTGTACTACTCCGCGCGAAGCAGAAGAAGCCGCTTCAAAAATCGGTGCTGGTCCGTGGGTAGTGAAATGTCAGGTTCACGCTGGTGGCCGTGGTAAAGCGGGCGGTGTGAAAGTTGTAAACAGCAAAGAAGATATCCGTGCTTTTGCAGAAAACTGGCTGGGTAAACGTCTGGTAACGTATCAAACAGACGCCAATGGCCAACCGGTTAACCAGATTCTGGTTGAAGCAGCGACCGATATCGCTAAAGAGCTGTATCTCGGTGCTGTTGTTGACCGTAGTTCCCGTCGCGTGGTCTTTATGGCCTCCACCGAAGGCGGCGTGGAAATCGAAAAAGTGGCGGAAGAAACCCCGCACCTGATCCACAAAGTTGCGCTTGATCCGCTGACTGGCCCGATGCCGTATCAGGGACGCGAGCTGGCGTTCAAACTGGGTCTGGAAGGTAAACTGGTTCAGCAGTTCACCAAAATCTTCATGGGTCTGGCGACCATTTTCCTTGAGCGCGACCTGGCGCTTATCGAAATCAACCCGCTGGTTATTACCAAACAGGGCGATCTTGTCTGCCTCGACGGCAAACTGGGCGCTGACGGTAACGCACTGTTCCGCCAGCCTGATCTGCGCGAAATGCGCGACCAGTCGCAGGAAGATCCGCGTGAAGCGCAGGCTGCTCAGTGGGAACTGAACTATGTTGCGCTGGACGGTAACATCGGTTGTATGGTTAACGGCGCAGGTCTGGCGATGGGTACGATGGACATCGTTAAACTGCACGGCGGCGAACCGGCTAACTTCCTGGACGTTGGCGGCGGCGCAACCAAAGAACGCGTAACCGAAGCGTTCAAAATCATCCTCTCTGACGACAAAGTGAAAGCCGTTCTGGTTAACATCTTCGGCGGTATCGTTCGTTGCGACCTGATCGCTGACGGTATCATCGGCGCGGTAGCGGAAGTGGGTGTTAACGTACCGGTTGTGGTACGTCTGGAAGGTAACAACGCCGAACTCGGCGCGAAGAAACTGGCTGACAGCGGCCTGAATATTATTGCAGCAAAAGGTCTGACGGATGCAGCTCAGCAGGTTGTTGCCGCAGTGGAGGGGAAATAATGTCCATTTTAATTGATAAAAACACTAAGGTTATCTGCCAGGGCTTTACCGGTAGCCAGGGGACTTTCCACTCTGAACAGGCCATTGCATACGGCACTAAAATGGTTGGCGGCGTAACCCCAGGTAAAGGCGGCACTACCCACCTCGGCCTGCCGGTATTCAACACCGTGCGTGAAGCCGTTGCTGCCACTGGCGCTACCGCTTCTGTTATCTATGTACCAGCGCCGTTCTGCAAAGACTCCATTCTGGAAGCTATTGATGCAGGCATCAAACTGATTATCACCATCACTGAAGGCATCCCGACGCTGGATATGCTGACTGTGAAAGTGAAACTGGATGAAGCGGGCGTTCGTATGATTGGCCCGAACTGCCCGGGCGTAATCACTCCGGGTGAATGCAAAATTGGTATCCAGCCGGGTCACATTCACAAACCGGGTAAAGTGGGTATCGTTTCCCGTTCCGGTACACTGACCTATGAAGCGGTTAAACAGACCACGGATTACGGTTTCGGTCAGTCTACCTGTGTCGGTATCGGCGGCGATCCGATCCCTGGCTCTAACTTTATCGACATTCTCGAAATGTTCGAAAAAGATCCGCAGACTGAAGCGATCGTGATGATCGGTGAGATCGGCGGTAGCGCCGAAGAAGAAGCGGCTGCGTACATCAAAGAGCACGTCACCAAGCCAGTTGTTGGTTACATTGCCGGTGTGACTGCGCCGAAAGGCAAACGTATGGGTCATGCTGGCGCTATCATTGCCGGTGGTAAAGGGACTGCGGATGAGAAATTCGCCGCTCTGGAAGCCGCAGGCGTGAAAACTGTTCGCAGCCTGGCTGATATCGGTGAAGCACTGAAAACTGTTCTGAAATAAATATCTGTAATAAGAAATAGCCCTCGCCGCTTCCCTCTACAGGAATGGCGAAGGGCTGTCGGTTTCGACATGGTTGGCCATCTTATGATGGCCTTTTTTGTTTTTATTCGGGCGCTAATCTGAAAAGCTTTCCCGCTGCTTTTTTTCCCATCCCTTGCGCAATAATGCCCGGCGAAATATCTCTTCTCCATTCAGTAAAAGGATTTATACATGAAGACAATTATTCTGCCGGTTGCTCTGACCCTGATGGGTATAAATGCGGACGTTTATGCGGCCGATGTAAAGATCGATATTTTAAGTGCGACAGTGAAAGATAAACGCATTGAGGGGGCATCGGTGACGCTGCAACGCAATGGCGCACAATCCGTTTCTGGCACCACAAATGCATCGGGCAGCGTTAGTCTGGGTTCTTCATTTGCTGATGATCAAGATGCGTTATTAATCGTCAAAAAAGACGGTTACTCCAATCTTTTAACGACACCACATTAGACGTCAGTGATTTAGCCACTGTGATAACGCCAGCGACAGGTACTTCAACTCCGGCTTCGCCTGCGATGCAAAACAGTGGCGATACTCAACTGGCAAGAAAATATAATCGTGAAGGTGAAGCTGTTTACAAAACCGGTCAACTTGAGCAAGCCATTCAACTCTTCCAACAGGCAACAGAATTAGACGGCAATTACGGACAGGCATTTAGTAACCTGGGTCTGGCTTATCAGAAAAATGGCAACATAGCAGAAGCGATTTGGGCAAATCGTAAAGCGATCTCGTTAGCCAGTGGAGCAAATGCGGCGACAACGCGCGCTAACTCCTATTATAACATTGCTAAAATTTATGAAATCGCAGGTCAGAACGCCGATGCCTTGCACTGAGAGATCCCCTCATAATTTCCCCAAAGCGTAACCATGTGTGAATAAATTTTGAGCTAGTAGGGTTGCAGCCACG
>NZ_SZVK01000055.1:0-27338 GCF_005280595.1 Escherichia sp. MR
TCGGTGGAGCTGCATGACAAAGTCATCGGGCATTATCTGAACATAAAACACTATCAATAAGTTGGAGTCATTACCCGTGCTATGTATTAATTGCCGAATACGATGTACATATCGGCATCGACCTGTAGGCCTGATAAGACGCGACCGCGTCGCATCAGGCACCGGTTGCCGGATGCGGCGTAAACGCCTTATCCGGCCTACGTAGCGGCATCAGACATGCACGATGATTAACCGCGCCACGCCTTATAGCGGTTAATCAGACCATTGGTCGAGCTATCGTGGCTGCTGATTTCTTTGTCATCTTTCAGCTCCGGCAGAATACGGTTAGCCAGCTGTTTACCCAGCTCCACGCCCCACTGGTCAAAGGTGAAGATGTTCAGGATCACGCCTTGAGTAAAGATTTTGTGCTCATACAGCGCAATCAACGCCCCCAGGCTGAACGGGGTGATTTCGCGCAGCAGGATGGAGTTGGTCGGACGGTTACCTTCGAACACTTTAAACGGCACTACATAGTCGAGCGTCGCCGGATCTTTACCCTGATCGCGATATTCCTGCTCTACCACTTCGCGGGATTTACCAAAGGCCAGAGCTTCGGTCTGAGCGAAGAAGTTAGACAGCAGTTTCTGGTGGTGATCAGAGAGCGGGTTATGGGTGATAGCCGGCGCGATGAAATCGCACGGCACCATTTTGGTTCCCTGGTGGATCAGCTGGTAAAACGCATGTTGCCCGTTTGTACCCGGCTCACCCCAGATAATCGGGCCAGTCTGGTAATCCACTACGTTACCGTTACGGTCAACGTATTTGCCGTTGGATTCCATATTGCCCTGCTGGAAGTACGCCGCGAAACGGTGCATATACTGGTCATACGGCAGAATCGCTTCAGTTTCCGCGCCAAAGAAATTGTTGTACCAGATGCCGATCAGCGCCAGCAATACAGGCAGGTTTTTCTCGGCTGGCGTGGTGGAGAAATGCTTGTCCATCGCGTGTGCGCCGGAAAGCAGTTCAACGAAGTTATCAAAGCCGATGGAGAGAACAATCGACAGACCAATCGCTGACCACAAAGAGTAACGGCCGCCGACCCAGTCCCAGAACTCGAACATGTTGGCGGTATCAATACCAAACTCGCCAACGGCTTTCGCATTGGTGGAGAGCGCCGCAAAGTGTTTCGCAACGTGCTTCTCATCACCGGCCGCTTTCAGGAACCAGTCACGCGCGCTATGGGCGTTGGTCATGGTTTCCTGAGTGGTGAAGGTTTTAGACGCCACCAGGAACAGCGTGGTTTCAGGGTTCACTTTTTTCAGCACTTCTGCGATGTGAGTTCCGTCAACGTTAGAAACGAAGTGCATATTCAGGTGATTTTTGTACGGACGCAGTGCTTCGGTCACCATGTACGGGCCGAGGTCAGAACCGCCGATACCGATGTTCACCACGTCGGTGATTGCTTTGCCGGTATAACCCTTCCACTCACCGGAAATAATCGCTTGCGAGAAGGTTTTCATCTTCTCCAGCACCGCGTTAACTTCCGGCATTACGTCTTTGCCATCAACCAGAATCGGCGTATTACTACGATTACGCAGCGCCACGTGCAGCACGGCGCGGTTTTCGGTGCGGTTAATCTTCTCGCCAGAGAACATCGACTTAATCGCGCCAGCCAGATCGCACTCTTTCGCCAGATCCTGCAATTTCGCCAGAGTTTCTTCGGTGATGCGGTTTTTGGAGTAATCCACCAGCATCTGATCGTCGAAGGTTGCGGAGAACTTAGAAAAACGATCGCCATCTTTAGCAAAAAGATCGGCGATCGTAACGTCTTTCATTTCATCGAAGTGTTTCTGTAGTGCCTGCCAGGCAGCGGTCTGCGTTGGATTGATGTTTTTCATTAGCAATACTCTTCTGATATTGAGAATTGTGACTGTGGAAGATTGTAGCGCCAGTCACAGAAAAATGTGATGGTTTTAGTGCCGTTAGCTCAGCTAACTACTGAAGAGGATAAAAAGTATAGACGTTATAAGCACAATTTCTGACCACGCCCGCTGCATGAATAATCCGCATAATCCCGGCGTTGACACACTCCCCTACACCTTTTATTTATAAATACGGTCTGCGCCTGCACCGGTTTCTATTTTGCCTTTGTGCCAAGGTCGCTTCTTTCATTCCCTGACACGAGGTTGTTATGCCCGATATTGTTGTCTCCAAATTTGGTGGTACTAGCGTGGCTGATTTCGACGCCATGAACCGCAGCGCCGACATTGTGCTTTCTGATGAGAATGTTCGTTTAGTTGTGCTTTCTGCTTCTGCGGGGATTACTAACCTACTTGTTGCACTGGCTGAAGGTCTGGAACCGGTTGAGCGTTTCGAAAAACTCGATGCTATTCGCAATATTCAGTTCGCCATTCTGGAGCGCCTGCGTTACCCGAACGTCATCCGTGAAGAGATTGAACGTTTGTTGGAGAACATTACCGTTCTGGCCGAAGCGGCGGCGCTGGCAACATCTCCGGCTCTGACGGATGAACTGGTTAGCCACGGCGAACTGATGTCTACTCTACTATTTGTTGAAATCCTGCGCGAACGCGATGTCCAGGCGCAGTGGTTTGATGTGCGTAAAGTGATGCGCACCAACGACCGGTTTGGTCGCGCGGAGCCAGATGTTGTTGCACTGGCGGAACTGTCTGCGTTGCATCTGACTCCACGGCTCAGTGAAGGTTTAGTCATCACCCAGGGCTTTATTGGTAGCGAAAGTAAAGGGCGTACTACAACACTTGGACGTGGCGGCAGCGATTATACGGCAGCCTTGTTGGCGGAAGCCTTACACGCATCTCGCGTTGATATCTGGACTGACGTCCCTGGCATCTACACGACCGATCCGCGCGTGGTGCCGGCAGCAAAACGCATTGATAAAATCGCTTTTGAAGAGGCCGCTGAAATGGCGACCTTTGGCGCGAAAGTGCTGCATCCAGCGACGTTGCTGCCCGCAGTGCGCAGCGATATTCCGGTGTTTGTCGGTTCCAGCAAAGACCCACGTGCTGGCGGTACGTTGGTGTGTAATAAAACCGAAAATCCACCGCTGTTCCGTGCACTGGCTCTGCGCCGTAAACAAACGCTATTAACCCTGCACAGCCTGAATATGCTGCATTCCCGTGGCTTCCTCGCGGAAGTTTTCGGTATCCTCGCGCGGCATAATATTTCGGTGGATTTAATTACTACGTCCGAAGTGAGCGTGGCATTAACTCTTGATACGACTGGTTCAACTTCCACTGGCGATACATTGTTGACGCAATCACTGCTGATGGAGCTTTCGGCGCTGTGCCGCGTGGAAGTGGAAGAAGGCCTGGCACTGGTGGCGCTGATTGGTAATGACCTGTCAAAAGCCTGCGGCGTCGGCAAAGAAGTATTTGGCGTGCTGGAACCGTTCAACATCCGCATGATTTGCTACGGCGCTTCCAGCAATAACCTGTGCTTCCTGGTGCCGGGTGTTGATGCGGAACAGGTGGTGCAGACATTGCATAGTAATTTGTTTGAGTAAAAACAGTGCGGCCCGGATGAAGTGCCCCGGGTCGTATTTATTTCCCCATTACCGTTTGATATAACAACCCATCCAGTTCCCTGACATCTCCGCCCCTGCTATCCGGTAACATCGGAGGAATTTCCCCGCGCGCCAGTTCCGCACGAATAAACTCATGCAACAAAGGACGGCGCGAATCATACACCGCTTCTCCCGCCCGCTGTTTACGTTCCAGCAATTCGTCTATTTCTGCGCGTAACGCCGCATCAAGTTCGCTTCCCGCCAGTAGCTCGGCAAAGCGCATTGGCGGTACACCTTTACCCGCTTCAACCCAGCGTACAGCCAGCAATGGACGCAGCACGTAAAAGTATTTTTTCAGCCGAACTTCGTCGCCCTGCAAATAACTGCGAAAGTTTTTCCGCGCCATCGAATAATAATGCCAGCGCGCACGTAGCGGAGAAAACCACTTCGGCACCATCGCCTTTAGCGCCGTTATCGTTTCTTCGTCTTGCTGATAGACCACCGGTGAATCCAGCCATTCAATCAGCGTCGGGTTCGCGCCTTTCAATAATCCCAGCGCCTTACGCCACTCCCAACCTGAAACATCCAGCTCATCGTCGATGGGCAGTTCGATAACATCGCGCGGTGACTCCACCCGCAGATACCATTCCAGCGGATGGGCATACAAAAAACGCACATCATAGTCACTGTCGGGTGAGGCAAATCCCCAACCGCGACTCCCCGATTCGCAGGCGTACAGCACTTTCACGCCATAGCGCCGTTCAATTTCTTTTAACTGCTGGATACCCGTTCGCGCATCTCAGCACTGACTCCATTTAATGGCATGTGACTCATCCTTTGATATTAACTAACCCGTACCAGACCACTGAAAACAGAGATATTATCAATGCGATAGCGTTAATGCGAGAAACAGGCCAGAAGTAAAACCACAACTTTAATGCATTGAATAAAAAAGAATTAATCAAATTTGATAAGTTAGCGGTCATTTACTTTCGTTAAATTTTTATCTGTATTTATCGCCAATTATCTAAGCAGATAAAAATAAAGAGAAGGCAAATGAATCTTATCAGTTCTGCTTGCAAATAAATTCCCGTACACTGAACTATCCGATTAACAGAGGGCACCATCATGGCACTCCCCCGTATTACACAAAAAGAGATGACCGAGCGTGAACAGCGCGAATTAAAGACGCTACTGGATCGGGCGCGTATTGCGCATGGTCGTGTGTTGACCAATGCCGAAACCAACAGCATTAAAAAAGAGTACATTGATAAGCTGATGGTTGAGCGTGAGGCTGAGGCGAAAAAAGCCCGCCAGTTGAAGAAAAAGCAGGCTTACAAACCGGACCCTGAAGCGTCATTCAGTTGGTCGGCAAATACATCGACGCGCGGCAGACGCTGATTAACGCCCTTTTTTCTTCCGCCCCGGCGAGGTGAAACGCTTACCGTTTGATGCCGGGCGACTCCCTTTTTCCGCCGTTTTTTCCATCTTCACCACCGGGCGCTTGATACCCGCCGTTTTCGGTTTGGCCTTCGCTTTGGGTTTTGCCTCGGAAGAGGAATTTTCGATGAGCTTAAAAAGATCGATGAGTTCATCGTCAGTTAAATCGCGCCACTCGCCCAGTGGAATGCCGCTTAAGCTGACGTTCATGATGCGTGTGCGTTCCAACTTCTTCACTTCGTAGCCAAAGTGCTCACACATGCGACGAATCTGTCGGTTCAGCCCCTGCACCAGGGTAATGCGAAAGACAAATGGCGCTTCTTTTTTGACTTTGCATTTTTTGGTCACCGTCCCGAGGATCGGCACGCCTGCGCCCATGCCACGAATAAATTCATCGGTAATCGGTTTATCCACCGTCACCAGATACTCTTTCTCATGGTCATTACCCGCACGGAGGATCTTATTCACCAGATCGCCGTGATTGGTGAGGAAAATCAGTCCCTGAGAGTCTTTATCCAGGCGACCAATCGGGAAGACGCGTTTACTGTGATTAACGAAATCGACAATGTTATCTCGCTCGCCATCTTCGGTGGTGCTGACAATGCCAACAGGTTTATTCAGGGCGATAAGCACTAAATCTTCGGCTTCCCGTGGCTCAATCAGTTGACCGTTTACTTTTACAACGTCACCGGGTTTCACCTGAGCGCCAATGGTGGCACGCTTGCCATTAAGGAACACATTGCCTTGCTCGATATAGCGATCCGCTTCGCGGCGTGAGCAAATTCCGCTTTCGCTGATGTATTTATTTAAACGGACTGATGAGTCGGGCAGCATAAATTCTCCTGTAAAACGCGGAATATACCGTACCTCTTAACGGGGAAAAACAGGGTTATGCAGCAACGTCGAAATTAAATGTGATCTGCCGCGCCTTTTATCACAAAAGTGTCACCAGAAGCCCGATGCAAATTTGCCTGGCGAAAACCAGGATAATCAATATATTACGAATATTTGCACACCTGTGCTGACGACTACTACGCAGAGAAACAAATGTGCAAGATAAAGCGCCATTCCAGCCCAAACAAAGAGTGAAAAATCACTTTTAAAGGCCACCATGATGGAGTTATATCAGATCAAGTGGTTAAAAAGCGTATTTGCACAAATGTGCAAAATCAGGAGGCGGCGATGGAAAACAGTGACGATATCCGTTTGATTGTGAAGATTGCCCAACTCTATTACGAACAGGATATGACGCAGGCGCAAATTGCGCGCGAACTAGGTATTTACCGCACCACCATCAGCCGCTTGCTTAAACGAGGCCGCGATCAGGGAATTGTCACCATCGCCATCAACTATGACTACAACGAAAATCTCTGGCTGGAGCAGCAACTGAAGCAAAAGTTTGGCCTGAAAGACGTTGTGGTGGTGTCGGGAAATGATGAGGATGAAGAGACTCAACTGGCGATGATGGGGTTACACGGCGCGCAACTGCTGGATCGCTTGCTGGAGCCTGGCGATATTGTCGGTTTTTCCTGGGGTCGCGCGGTGAGCGCACTGGTTGAAAACTTACCGCAGGCGGGGCAATCGCGGCAGTTAATCTGCGTACCAATTATTGGCGGACCGTCCGGTAAACTCGAAAGCCGCTATCATGTAAACACATTAACCTACAGCGCGGCGGCGAAGCTGAAAGGGGAATCGCATCTCGCGGATTTTCCGGCTCTGCTGGATAACCCATTAATTCGTAATGGGATCATGCAGTCTCAGCACTTTAAAACCATCTCTGCCTACTGGGATAATCTGGATGTCGCCCTGGTGGGAATTGGCTCACCGGCCATTCGCGACGGCGCTAACTGGCATGCGTTTTATGGTGGTGAAGAGAGTGACGACCTGAATGCCCGCCAGGTTGCTGGCGATATTTGCTCGCGCTTTTTTGATATTCACGGCGCAATGGTTGAAACGAATATGAGCGAAAAAACACTCTCTATCGAAATGAATAAATTAAAGCAGGCACGATATTCCATTGGCATTGCCATGAGTGAAGAAAAATACAGCGGGATTATTGGTGCACTGCGCGGAAAATATATTAATTGTTTGGTTACGAATAGCGACACAGCTGAACTGTTACTGAAATAAAAATCTGCCCGACTTTTACCGTAATGAAAAATTACGGCGGGCCTCTGTTACCTAAAATCAGGAGTCTGTTATGCAAACGTGGTTAAATTTGCAGGATAAAACCATTATTGTCACCGGCGGCGCATCCGGCATTGGTCTGGCAATTGTGGAAGAATTATTAGCACAAGGCGCGAATGTGCAGATGGCCGATATTCACGGTGGTGACGGTCAATATGAAGGCCATAAAGGTTATCAATTCTGGCCGACCGATATTTCCAGCGCCAAAGAAGTGAATCATACGGTGGCGGAAATTATCCAACGCTTTGGCCGCATCGACGGTCTGGTCAATAACGCCGGGGTCAATTTCCCGCGTCTACTGGTCGATGAGAAAGCGCCTGCCGGGCAGTATGAACTCAACGAAGCTGCATTCGAAAAAATGGTCAATATCAACCAGAAAGGCGTTTTTCTGATGTCGCAGGCGGTGGCGCGACAGATGGTCAAACAACATGATGGCGTGATTGTGAATGTTTCCTCAGAAAGTGGACTGGAAGGCTCAGAAGGCCAAAGCTGTTACGCCGCTACCAAAGCCGCGCTTAATAGCTTCACGCGATCCTGGTCGAAAGAATTGGGTAAACACGGTATCCGTGTAGTCGGTATCGCGCCGGGGATTCTGGAAAAAACCGGGCTACGCACGCCGGAATATGAAGAGGCGCTGGCGTGGACGCGCAATATCACCGTCGAGCAGCTGCGTGAAGGCTATACCAAAAACGCCATTCCTATTGGGCGCGCCGGAAGATTAGCAGAAGTCGCTGATTTTGTTTGTTATCTGCTGTCTGAACGCGCCAGCTACATCACCGGAGTAACCACTAACATTGCGGGCGGAAAAACACGCGGATAAGGAGGCTTTATGGTCAACGCCATTTTTTGTGCCCACGGCAAATTAGCTTGCGCCATGCTGGAATCGGTTCAGATGGTTTACGGCAACGCCAATGTTGAAGCCGTTGAATTTGTGCCCGGCGAGAACGCCGGAGACATCGTAGCAAAGCTGGAAAAGTTAGTAAGCATTCACAATCAAGATGAGTGGCTGATTGCCGTGGATTTACAGTGCGGCAGCCCGTGGAATGCGGCAGTGATGCTCGCTATGCGCAACCCCAGACTCCGCGTGATTAGCGGCCTGTCTCTCCCGCTGGCTCTGGAACTGGTGGATAACCAGAGCAGTATGAACGCCGATGAACTTTGCGATCACTTGCTGACAATTGCCCAACAAACCTGCGTCGTCTGGAAACAACTTGAAACGACCGAGGAGGATTTTTGATGAACATTACGCTGGCTCGCATAGATGACCGTCTGATCCACGGTCAGGTCACCACCGTCTGGTCAAAAGTGGCCAACGCGCAACGGATTATTATCTGTAATGACGACGTATATAACGATGAAGTCCGCCGGACATTATTACGTCAGGCCGCACCACCGGGAATGAAGGTTAACGTGGTGAATATTGAAAAAGCCGTCGCTGTGTATCACAACCCACAATATAAAGATGAAACTGTTTTTTATCTCTTTACCCGACCACAGGATGCTTTAGCGATGGTTAGGCTGGGGGTGAAAATCGATACCCTGAATATTGGCGGAATGGCCTGGCGGCCGGGTAAAAAACAATTAACCAAAGCGGTTTCACTGGATGAAGACGATATACAGGCATTTTATGCGCTGGATAAACAGGGCGTGAAACTGGATTTACGCGTCGTGGCCTCCGACCCATCCGTTAATATTCTCGACAAAATAAAAGAACAGTTAGTCGCAAATTAAATAATAGCGCCTGTGTACATATGCTTTAACAGGCAGGGATGACGACACTTAAAAGGTGACAAATAATGGAAATAAGTACCCTACAAATCATTGCAATATTTCTTTTTTCCTGTATTGCCGGAATGGGCAGCGTGCTGGATGAATTTCAGACTCACCGCCCGTTAATTGCCTGTACGGTGATTGGTTTAATTCTCGGTGATTTAAAAACCGGAATTATGCTCGGTGGCACGCTGGAATTGATAGCTCTCGGCTGGATGAACGTCGGCGCAGCGCAATCTCCGGACTCTGCACTCGCCAGCATAATCTCCGCCATTCTGGTTATCGTTGGTCAGCAAAGCATCGCCACCGGAATCGCCATCGCGTTGCCTGTGGCTGCGGCAGGCCAGGTGCTGACGGTGTTTGCCCGTACCATCACCGTAGTGTTCCAGCACGCGGCGGATAAAGCAGCGGAAGAGGCGCGGTTTCGCACTCTCGATATTCTGCATGTCTCCGCGCTTGGCGTGCAGGCGCTGCGCGTTGCTATTCCGGCACTGATTGTCTCGCTGTTCGTCAGCGCCGATATGGTCAGCAATATGTTAAACGCCATTCCCGAATTTGTGACCCGAGGACTACAGATTGCTGGCGGTTTTATCGTGGTGGTCGGTTACGCCATGGTGCTACGTATGATGGGCGTGAAATATTTGATGCCTTTCTTTTTCCTCGGTTTCCTCGCAGGTGGCTACCTCGATCTCAGTCTGCTGGCGTTCGGTGGCGTCGGCGTGATCATGGCCCTGGTCTACATCCAGCTAAATCCACAGTGGCGTAAAGCTGAACCTCAACTCCAGGCCACCGCCTCCACCGCCCTTGACCAACTTGACGATTAACGGAGCCATCATGGAACAGAGAAAAATTACACGCAGCGATCTGGTGAGCATGTTTCTGCGCTCCAACCTGCAACAGGCGTCCTTTAACTTTGAACGTATTCACGGGCTGGGTTTTTGCTACGACATGATCCCCGCCATCAAGCGACTTTACCCATTAAAAGAGGATCAGGTTGCGGCGCTCAGGCGACACCTGGTGTTCTTCAATACCACGCCTGCAGCCTGTGGCCCGGTGATTGGTGTGACGGCGGCAATGGAAGAAGCACGAGCCAACGGTGCAGAAATTGATGACGGTGCAATAAACGGCATCAAAGTCGGCCTGATGGGGCCGCTGGCGGGCGTTGGCGACCCGCTGGTCTGGGGAACACTGCGCCCGATTACCGCCGCGCTCGGCGCATCGCTGGCGTTGTCCGGCAACATTCTCGGCCCGCTGCTGTTCTTCTTTATTTTCAACGCGGTGCGTCTGGCGATGAAGTGGTATGGGCTACAACTCGGCTTTCGCAAAGGCGTGAATATTGTCAGCGATATGGGCGGGAATGTGCTGCAAAAACTGACCGAGGGCGCGTCGATTCTTGGCCTGTTTGTCATGGGAGTGCTGGTCACCAAATGGACATCAATCAACGTGCCGCTGGTCGTCTCGCAAACACCTGCCGCAGACGGTTCCACCGTCACCATGACCGTGCAGAACATTCTTGACCAGCTCTGCCCTGGCCTGCTGGCGCTCGGCCTGACACTGCTGATGGTGCGTCTGCTCAACAAAAAAATTAACCCCGTATGGCTGATCTTCGCCCTGTTTGGCTTAGGGATTATCGGCAATGCGCTGGGCTTCCTGTCCTGATTCTTCGCCCCGGCGCGACTGCCGAGGCCATCGCTCAACATGAGGTGGTTTATGAAAACAACAACTCTGCGTCTTTACGGTAAACGTGACCTGCGTCTGGAAACCTTTGACCTTCCTGAAATGCAGGAGGATGAAATTCTGGCGACAGTAGTCACCGACAGCCTGTGTCTTTCTTCCTGGAAAGAGGCCAACCTGGGTGAAAACCATAAAAAAGTGCCCGACGATGTGGCGACCAACCCGATCATCATCGGCCACGAGTTTTGCGGCGATATTCTGGCCGTCGGTAAAAAGTGGCAGCACAAATTCCAGCCAGGCCAGCGCTATGTGATTCAGGCCAACCTGCAACTGCCGGATCGCCCGGACTGCCCCGGTTACTCCTTCCCGTGGGTGGGCGGCGAAGCAACGCATGTGGTTATTCCCAACGAGGTCATGGAGCAGGATTGTCTGTTGGCATACGAAGGCGAGACCTACTTTGAAGGCTCGCTGGTTGAACCGCTCTCCTGCGTGATTGGCGCGTTCAACGCTAACTATCATCTGCAGGAAGGCACCTATAACCACAAGATGGGGATTCGCCCGCAGGGACGGACGCTGATCCTTGGCGGCACTGGCCCGATGGGGCTGCTGGCGATTGATTATGCGCTGCATGGGCCGGTTAACCCGTCGCTGTTAATTGTCACTGATACCAATAACGACAAGCTGAGCTATGCGCGGAAACACTATCCGTCAGAGCCGCAAACGCTGATTCATTATCTCAATGCCACCGATGCAGCATTTGATACGTTAATGGCGCTGAGTGGCGGTCACGGCTTCGATGATATTTTCGTCTTTGTGCCTAATGAAGGACTGGTGACTCTCGCCTCTTCCTTGCTAGCGACAGATGGTTGCCTGAACTTCTTCGCCGGGCCGCAGGATAAACACTTCAGCGCGCCGATTAATTTCTACGATGTGCATTATGCATTTACCCATTACGTGGGCACGTCAGGCGGCAATACCGATGACATGCGCGCGGCGGTCAAACTGATCGAAGAGAAAAAAGTGCAGGCCGCAAAAGTGGTTACACATATTCTTGGGCTGAATGCTGCGGGCGAAACCACGCTGGAATTGCCCGCCGTCGGCGGCGGGAAAAAGCTGGTGTATACCGGGAAATATCTGCTGCTGACGTCACTCACGCAGATTCAGGATGAAGGCCTGGCGGCGATTCTAGCGCGTCATCAGGGAATCTGGTCCGGTGAAGCGGAGCAATACCTGCTCGCTCATGCAGAGGCGATTACTCATGATTAATCGCGATACTCAACTCTGCATGTCGCTTGCCGGTCGCCCCGGCAACTTCGGCACGCGTTTTCACAATTATCTTTATGAAAAGCTGGGGCTGAATTTCATCTATAAAGCGTTCACTACCCAGGATATTGCAGCGGCGGTGAACGGCGTCCGCGCGTTGGGGATTCGCGGCTGCGCCGTGTCGATGCCGTTTAAAGAAAGCTGTATGCCCTTTCTCGATGCTATCGATCCGTCGGCAAAAGTCATTGATTCAGTGAATACTATTGTAAATGACGAGGGCAAGCTGACCGGATTTAACACCGACTATATCGCGGTGAAAAATCTGATAGCCCACCACCAGTTTAATACCACCGCACGCGTGATGATTCGCGGCAGCGGCGGAATGGGCAAAGCGGTGATTGCCGCCTTTCGCGACGCGGGTTTTACGGATGTCGCCATCGCCGCCCGCAACCGCGAGAGCGGCTCGACGCTGGCGAAGCAGTATGGGTTTCAGTGGCAACCGCTGCCGGAAGGTATCGCCTTCGACATTCTGGTCAACGTGACGCCCCTTGGCATGACGGGCAGTAAAGAGAGTCATGAGCTGGCCTTCAGCGAAGCGATGGTCTCAACGGCAAGCGTCGTTTTTGATGTCGTAGCCTTGCCGCCGGAAACGCCGCTCATTCGCCTGGCGCAACGGCTTGATAAGCAGACGATCAGCGGCGCGGAGGTGATAGCCTTACAGGCCGTCGAGCAATTCGCGATGTATACCGGCGTGCGACCCGATGCGCAGCTGATTGCTGAAGCGGCACAATTTGCACGAGAAGGATAAGAAACATCAGCGCCTTAAAGGGCGCTCAGATTACTGGCAAAGTGCGCGTTGTTTATGCCGGATGCGGCGTGAACGCCTTATTCGGCCTACAAAATATTGAAAATTCAATATTTTGTAATTATCTGGTAGGCCTGATACGCGTAGCGCATCAGGCCATCTTACGCTGTCATCAATCTCAACGCCTTGTTTGCCAACCGTCCCCAGAATGCCTGGTGCAATATACGACATCGTGAGCCATGTCAGTAAGTGGTGAAATTCGCGGTGGTAGCATGGCTCCCGTGATTTCTTACTAACCGGAGAAGTAATGGAACTGCTTTTATTGAGTAACTCGACGCTGCCGGGAAAAGCCTGGCTGGAACATGCGCTGCCGCTGATTGCTGAACAGTTGCAGGGTCGCCGTTCAGCGGTGTTTATTCCTTTCGCTGGCGTAACGCAAACCTGGGATGATTACACTGCCAAAACGGCTGCGGTTCTCGCTCCGCTGGGTGTTTCTGTCACCGGTATTCATAGTGTTGCCGATCCTGTTGCCGCGATTGAAAATGCGGAAATCGTGATTGTCGGCGGTGGCAACACTTTCCAGTTACTGAAGGAATGTCGTGTGCGCGGTCTGCTGGCACCAATTGTTGACGTGGTGAAACGCGGCGCGCTGTATATTGGCTGGAGCGCAGGCGCTAACCTCGCTTGCCCAACTATCCGCACCACCAACGATATGCCGATTGTCGATCCGCAAGGTTTCGATGCGCTAAATCTGTTCCCGCTGCAAATCAACCCGCACTTCACCAACGCGCTGCCGGAAGGCCACAAAGGTGAAACACGCGAGCAGCGTATTCGCGAACTGCTGGTGGTTGCGCCAGAGTTGACGATTATTGGTCTGCCGGAAGGTAACTGGATCACGGTGAGTAAAGGTCACGCTACGCTGGGCGGCCCGAATACCACCTATGTGTTTAAAGCGGGTGAGGAAGCAGTACCGCTGGAAGCCGGGCACCGTTTTTAAGTAAATTGCCGGATGCATTATCCGGCATCTTGTACACAATGCCTGATGCGACGCTTGACGCGTCTTATCAGGCCTACAGGGTTCCTGTATTAATACTCGTCCCGCCCCTCATCTTCATCTGGCTGTTCCAGCACGCTGTAAGCCACCGAACAAAACAGCGAGTTCAGACGCTGCATATCTCCCAGCAAGCCTAAATGTAACGAACTGGTTTCAATACTCTGCACGTTTTGCTGATGCAAGCGATCGACGTGAGCGTGGGAATAACGGCGATTAAGAATGCGAAAACGATGCTTACTGCGGCGTAAACGACGGGCGCTGGTGACATCGCCAGAGAAGAAAACCGACATAGCCAGCTTTAAATTGCTGAGCAATTGCTCATAGAGCGCATCCAGTTCCTTCAACCCATCAATCGAAAATGCCCGCCGCGCTGCCAGCGATTTGTCAGCAATTTCGCTGCCCATACGCTCGACAATATCGGAAGCCTGTTCCAGATTGAGCGCCATTTCAATGATTTCCGCCCAGCGACGAGACTCTTCCTCCGCCAGTTCCTCTTTTGGCATCCGCGCCAGGTAAAGTTTAATCGCGGTATACAACACGTTGATATCATCCGCCAACTTGCGCAGCTCTTTCTCTTCACGAGGCGCGCCGTGCATCACTTTATTCAGCCCTTCCATCATCTGTTCCATTGCGTCACCGATGCGCAATGTTTCGCGCGCCGCATTGGCCAGGGCGAGCGTTGGCGTATCCAGCGCGCTAACGTCCAGATGTTTCGGTTTCAGATGGGCGTCCAGTTCGGGTTCATCGCGAATAATCGTTTTGCAAAACCGCGCCATCGGGTCAACAAATGGCAGCATTACCAGACAGCGCACAAGGTTGTAGAAGACGTGGAAATAGATAACCAGTTCCGCTTTTGGCAAAGGCAGTTTATCCATGGATTCAGCCAGAACATGGACAAACGGCAGGATAATCAGGCTTCCCACCAGCTTAAACAGCAGGCTACCCAGCGCCACGCGACGTGCAGCGGCATTGGCGGCACTGTTGTTGAGCATCGCCAGCAGGCCGGAGCCGAGGTTAGCGCCGATGACCAGGCAGAGCGCCACCGGGAAGGAGATAATGCCTGCGGCGGTCAGGGTGGCGGTCAGCAGTACGGCGGCAAGACTGGAGTAACTGATAATGGCGAACATCGCGCCAATCAGCGCATCCAGTAAAATATCGCCAGTCAGCGAGGCAAAGATCACCTGAACGCCGTTAGCCTGGGTGATCGGTGTTACTGCCTGCACAATCAACTCCAGTGCCAGCAAAATCAGCCCAAGACCGATACCGACGCGCCCCAGTTGCCCGGCGCGCGACTGTTTGCGTCCGAGGAAAAAAATCACGCCGATAAAAATAAGTAACGGTGACAGCCAGGATAAATCGAAGGTAAGAATACGCGCCATTAGCGCCGTCCCGACATCTGCCCCCAGCACAATGACCAACGCGGGTGCAAGGGCAACCAGATCCTGAGCGACAAACGACGTCACCAGCATGGTGGTGGCATTACTGCTCTGTACCAGTGCGGTAACGCCTATCCCCGCGCAAAAGGCGAGCGGCTTCTTTTCGACGCTCCGGCTGAGGACGGTACGCAGGCGCGCACCGAAGACGCGCATTACGCCGGTACGAACAATATGTGTCCCCCAGACCAGCAGGGCGACGGCAGAAAGCAGGTGAAGCAGTGTTAACACGAGTTCAGGTTCTCCTTATCGTTATATGCTCCTGAAACAGATACCGAAGGGGGCGAGCTGCGCTTTTCCGGTTCGATATAAGACCAGTATAAGTGTTTCATATTAATAAAGAGACAGGGCACTCATTGAGCGCCCTGTTTGTTGTAAGGAAAAGTGACAGATTTGTGAATCAGTCCGCGTCATACCCCAGATTCGGCGCCAGCCAGCGTTCAACATCAGCAACGCTCATGCCTTTACGGCGGGCATAGTCTTCCACCTGGTCGCGCTGAATTTGCGCCACGGCGTAATACTTGCTGTCCGGGTGGCTGAAATACCAACCCGAAACCGAAGCACCAGGCCACATCGCGAAAGATTCCGTGAGTTTCATGCCGGTGTGTTTTTCCACTTCCAGCAGCTCCCAGATGGTGGCTTTTTCCGTGTGTTCCGGGCAGGCTGGGTAGCCTGGTGCCGGGCGGATTCCCTGATAGTTTTCGCGGATCAGCTCTTCATTGCTGAGGTTCTCGTTCGGCGCATAACCCCAGTAAACTTTACGTACCCGCTCATGGAGATACTCCGCAAAGGCTTCAGCCAGACGGTCGGCAAGGGCTTTCACCATGATTTTGTTGTAATCATCGTGCTGCGCTTCGAACGCTTCTGCCAACGCGTCCTCTTCCAGCCCGCCAGTCACGGCAAATGCGCCAATGTAATCCGCTTTACCAGAAATCTTTGGTGCCACGAAATCCGCAAGGCAGTAGTTGGCGAAGCCGGTTTTTTCCGTCTGTTGGCGTAGATGGTGGCTGACGTTGATCACATGGGTGCGTGTTTCGTCGCGGTAGATTTCAATGTCGTCGCCCACACGGTTTGCCGGGAACAGACCAACCACGCCGCGTGGATTCAGCGTTTTTTCGGCGCTTAATTTATCCAGCATGTCATTGGCGTCTTTAAACAGGCGTTTCGCCTCAACGCCTACCACTTCATCTTCCAGAATGCGCGGATACTTCCCGGCCAGCGACCAGGTCATAAAGAACGGCGTCCAGTCGATGTAATTACGCAGCGTTTCGATGCTGGCTTCGACTTCCTGCACGCCGAGACGGTGTGCCACCGGCGGCGTGTAAGCCTGCCAGTCAAAAGCGAAATCGTTATCACGCGCCGCTTCCAGCGTGACTGGTGGCGTGCGCGGTTTCTTGCGCCCGTGCTGAATACGCACGGTTTCGTACTCTTTGCGGGTACGAGCGACAAAGTCATCACGCTGAGTATCGGAAAGCAGCGCCGCCACGACGCCAACGGTGCGTGAAGCGTTCTGCACATACACCGTCGGGCCGCTGTAGTTCTGCTCGATTTTCACCGCCGTGTGCGCTTTTGAGGTCGTCGCACCGCCAATCAATAGTGGAATAGTAAAGCCCTGACGCTCCATCTCTTTCGCCACGTTAACCATTTCGTCCAGCGACGGCGTGATCAGCCCCGAAAGGCCAATCAAATCGGCATTCACTTCTTTGGCAGTGCGGAGAATTTTTTCCGCAGGCACCATCACGCCGAGATCGACAATTTCGTAGTTATTACATTGCAGCACCACGCCAACGATATTTTTACCGATATCGTGGACGTCGCCCTTCACGGTGGCGATCACCATCTTGCCGTTGGTTTTGCCCTGCTCTTTGCTGGCTTCGATAAACGGTTCGAGATACGCCACCGCTTGCTTCATTACGCGCGCCGATTTGACCACCTGCGGCAGGAACATTTTTCCTTCGCCGAACAGATCGCCGACCACGTTCATGCCGTCCATCAACGGGCCCTCAATCACTTCAATCGGGCGCGTAGCCTGCTGGCGGGCTTCTTCGGTATCCTGCTCGATAAACTCGGTAATGCCTTTTACCAGCGAGTATTCCAGACGTTTATTCACTTCCCACGAGCGCCACTCCGCCTGCTGGGCGTTAGCGGTGTCGTCGGTTTTGCTGCCGCGATATTTCTCGGCAAGCTCCAGTAAACGCTCAGTGCCATCGTCGCGTCGGTTGAGGATCACATCCTCCACCGCGTCGCGCAGCTCGGCGGGTAGATCGTCGTAAATTGCCAGTTGCCCGGCGTTGACGATCCCCATATCCATACCGTTACGGATGGCGTAGTAGAGAAACACTGCGTGAATAGCTTCGCGTACCGGATCGTTACCACGGAACGAGAAGGAAACGTTGGAAACGCCGCCGGAAATCAGCGCGTGCGGCAGTTCGCGTTTGATGTCTTCACACGCGCCGATAAAATCCTGCGCGTAGTTGTTATGCTCTTCAATGCCAGTTGCGACCGCGAAGATGTTCGGGTCAAAGATGATATCTTCCGGCGGAAAGCCAACCTCTTCGGTGAGGATTTTGTACGCCCGACGGCAA
This sequence comes from Escherichia sp. MR, assembly GCF_005280595.1. Lineage (NCBI taxonomy): Bacteria > Pseudomonadati > Pseudomonadota > Gammaproteobacteria > Enterobacterales > Enterobacteriaceae > Escherichia > Escherichia sp. MR. The sequence goes on from NZ_SZVK01000055.1 coordinate 17,732, forward strand.
ATCTCGATTTTCCGCGCGCGGGTATCGGCCTGTCCCTGTTCGTCAAAGGCCATCACCACCACTGCTGCACCGTAACGACGCAACAGTTTCGCGTGATGGATAAAGGCGTCAACGCCCTCTTTCATTGAGATTGAGTTAACAATGCCTTTGCCCTGAATACACTTCAGACCTTTTTCAATAACGTCCCATTTTGAGGAGTCGATCATAATCGGCACGCGAGCGATATCCGGTTCACCGGCAATCAGATTGAGAAAACGCACCATCGCCGCTTCGGCGTCGAGCATCCCTTCATCCATATTGATATCGATAATCTGCGCACCGTTTTCCACCTGCTGACGCGCCACATCCAGCGCCTCGCTGTATTTCTCTTCTTTGATCAGGCGCTTGAACTTAGCGGAACCGGTGACGTTGGTGCGTTCACCCACGTTAACAAACAGGCTATCGTCGCCAATGTTCAGCGGCTCCAGGCCTGATAAACGGCAGGCTACGGGGATCTCCGGCAATTTGCGCGGCGCTAATCCTTCTACTGCACGGCTCATCGCCGCAATATGTTGAGGAGTAGTGCCGCAGCAACCGCCGACGATATTCAGGAAGCCCGCTTCCGCCCATTCGCGAATCTGCTTTGCCATCGTGTCAGCGTCGAGATCGTATTCACCAAAGGCGTTAGGCAGCCCGGCGTTCGGGTGCGCAGTGACGTAACATTCTGCTATACGCGACAGCTCCTGAACGTACTGGCGCAGTTCGTCTGGCCCCAGTGCACAGTTGAGGCCGAAAGTCAGGGCTTCGGCATGGCGCAGAGAGTTGTAAAACGCTTCAGTGGTTTGCCCGGAGAGCGTGCGCCCGGAGGCGTCGGTAATGGTGCCGGAGATCATAATCGGCAGTTCAACGCCCAGGGCTTCAAACTCCGTTTTCACCGCAAATACCGCCGCTTTGGCGTTGAGGGTGTCGAAGACGGTTTCAATCAGAATCAGGTCTACACCGCCTTCCACCAGTGCTTTGGTGGATTCGCGATAGGCTGCCACCAGCTGATCAAAGGAGATGTTACGGAATGCCGGATCGTTTACGTCCGGAGAAATAGATGCTGTGCGGTTGGTTGGGCCGAGAACGCCGGCAACATAGCGCGGTTTATCCGGCGTGCGGGCGCTCCACTCGTCGGCACAGGCACGCGCCAGTTTCGCCGCAGCAAAGTTGATCTCTGCCGACAGGGATTCCATCTGGTAATCCGCCATCGCAATGGTCGTGGAGTTGAAGGTGTTGGTTTCGATGATATCCGCGCCTGCTTCAAAGTAAGCGTTGTGGATAGCGGCGATCACGTCCGGTTTACTGAGCACCAGCAGGTCGTTGTTGCCTTTGAGATCGCATGGCCAGTCGGCAAAGCGTTCACCACGAAAATCGGCTTCGTTCAGTCGATAGCTCTGGATCATGGTGCCCATACCGCCGTCCAGCACCAGAATACGTTCATTTAACTGCGCACGCAGTTGTTCCACTTTGCTGCTCACACTTGCTCCCGACACGCTCAACCCAGATTTAATAAAAATTCAACAAACCATACTGGCATAAACGCATCTGCGGTAAAAGCGACCACCACACAACATGAGATTTGTTCAACATTAACTCATCGGATCAGTTCAGTAACTATTGCATTAGCTAACAATAAAAATGAAAATGATTTCCACGATACAGAAAAAGGAGGCTGTCATGGTCGCACCCATTCCCGCAAAACGCGGCAGAAAACCCGCCGTTGCCACCACACCTGCGACTGGACAGGTTCAGTCTTTAACGCGTGGGCTGAAATTACTGGAGTGGATTGCCGAATCCAATGGCAGCGTGGCGTTAACCGAACTGGCGCAACAAGCCGGATTACCCAACTCTACTACCCATCGATTGCTCACAACCATGCAGCAACAAGGCTTTGTCCGTCAGGTTGGCGAACTGGGTCACTGGGCGATAGGCGCACATGCTTTTATGGTCGGCAGCAGCTTTCTCCAGAGCCGTAATTTGTTAGCCATTGTCCATCCTATTCTGCGTAATCTGATGGAAGAGTCTGGCGAAACGGTCAATATGGCGGTGCTCGATCAAAGCGATCACGAAGCGATTATTATCGACCAGGTACAGTGTACGCATCTGATGCGTATGTCCGCCCCTATCGGCGGTAAATTACCGATGCACGCTTCCGGTGCCGGTAAAGCCTTTTTAGCCCAACTGAGCGAAGACCAGGTGACGAAGCTGCTGCATCGCAAAGGTTTACATGCCTATACCCACGCAACGCTGGTTTCTCCTGTGCATTTAAAAGAAGATCTCGCGCAAACGCGCAAACGAGGTTATTCGTTTGATGATGAGGAACATGCGCTGGGACTGCGTTGTCTCGCGGCGTGTATTTTCGATGAGCACCGCGAACCGTTTGCCGCAATTTCGATTTCCGGGCCGATTTCACGTATTACCGATGACCGCGTAACCGAGTTCGGCGCGATGGTGATTAAAGCAGCGAAGGAAGTGACGCTGGCATATGGTGGAATGCGGTAACTTTTCGCCTCCGATTTATACAAACCGCACGCTAAACCGCTGCCTGCGCCGATAAGCATAGACATCTTCTACATGCCCCTCGCGGATACGTTTTTGTAAGGCGCGCCAATAATCGGCGCGGAACAAGTCAGCGTGCATATCTTCAAACAGCGAGCCAATGCGCGGATCGGCACATAACCAGTGACGGAACTCTTCCGGGAAAACATCGCCTGACGAGACGCTGTACCACGGTTCGCTGGCGAGTTCGTCTTCCGGGTAGCGCGGCGGCGGGATGTCACGGAAATTAACTTCCGTCATGTAGCAAATTTCGTCGTAATCATAAAACACCACGCGACCGTGACGAGTGACGCCAAAGTTTTTAAATAGCATGTCGCCTGGGAAGATATTGGCGGCGGCAAGCTGGCGAATGGCGTTGCCATACTCTTCAATAGCGTCGCGCAGTTGCTGCCCTTCAACTTGCTCAAGCCAGATATTGAGCGGCACCATCCGCCGTTCGATATAGAGATGGCGAATCACAATTTGTTCTCCAAGATCGGTGATTTTTTCCGGCGCTTCCTGGAGCAGTAATTCCATTAATGCCGGGGAAATATGCCGCTTCTCTAGTACAAAGTTTTCAAATTCCTGGGTATCCGCCATTCGGCCAACACGATCGTGTTCCTTAACCAGTTGATAGCAGGCGCGGACGTGAGCAGCAGACATCTCTTTCTGCGGCGCGAATTTGTCTTTGATGACTTTGAATACCCGGTCAAAGCCCGGCAGCGTAAACACCAACATCACCATTCCGCGAATACCCGGCGCTTCAATGAACTGCTCATTACAGCCCTGTAGATAAACGAGATATTCGCGGTAACTTTCGGTTTTGGCGTGTTTCTGGCAGCCGATAGCCATATACAGTTCTGCGGTGGTTTTTCCCGGCAGAATTTCCCGTAACCACTCGACCAGCGCAGCGGGCAGCGGCGCGTAAACCATAAAATAAGAACGCGCGAAGCCAAAGACGATGCTCGCTTCGGCAGTCGTCGTCAGGCAGGTATCAATAAACAGCTCGCCGTCGTCCGTCTGGTGGATCGGCAGCAAAAATGGCAATGTGCCGGAAGGCGTGATCAGTTTGCCCACCAGCCAGGCGGCTTTATTACGGTAAAACAGTTCGTTCGCCACCTGTAAATGGCTTTCGGCGAGGTTGTCTGTCCCCAGCGTTTCCGTCAGATGGCGAATGATGTAATGAATGTCACGGCTTTTATTTTGCCAGCGCAGACGCAACGGCAGGTCGCTGATAACGCGCATCAGCAAAGATTCCCAGCCGTGATCGGGGTAGAAATCTTTCGCCAGTGGGCGTGGAATGGTACGAAAGCGGCGCTCTGGCTGGGAGCTAAAGATAAAAAGCCGCTCGGGAGTAAGCGAGCGGTGGTCAAATAACCGACAGTACACGGAGTTAAAAAAGCTCTCCGCAATCTCGAAGCGCGGGTAATCCGGCAACAGCCGGGTGTAATGCTCTTTGACGTGTAGTAAAAATGCCGCGTCCGTGCTTTGCCCGTTGGTGATACAGCGCAATTGCTCCACCACCAGACCAACGTGATGATCATAAAGATGGATACGGTTTTTCATCGCCTGCTGGACAGCGTGCCAGTCGGCTTGTTCGAAACGCTGCTGCGCCCCGGAAGTCACTTCGAGGAATCGACCATACTGGGCGTCAAAACCTTGCAAAATTGTTTGTGCAATCAGTAATTCCAGGCCACGCGGCATTTGTCGCCCTCATCAGGGAGCAGAGAATTGCCGGAAAAGACGCGCAAGCGTCACATCAGGCATCATGCGCCGATTGCCGGATGCGGCGTGAACGCCTTATCCGGCCTACGCGTCTGCAACATTTGTAGGCATGATAAGACGCGCAAGCGTCGCATCAGGCGTTGATTGCCGGATGCAGCGTGAACGCCTTATCCGGCCTACAGTCAGCAACATTTGTAGGCATGATAAGACGCGTCAGCGTCGCATCAGGCGCTGATTGCCGGATGCGGCGTAAACGCCTTATCCGGCCTACGCGTCTGCAACATTTGTAGGCATGATAAGACGCGCAAGCGTCGCATCAGGCGCTGATTGCCGGATGCGGCGTAAACGCCTTATCCGGCCTACAGTCAGCAACGTTTGTAGGTTGCTTAGAACTGCGATTCTTCGGTGGAGCCGGTCAGCGCGGTAACTGACGACGTGCCGCCCTGAATAATGGTCGTCACTTTATCGAAGTAACCCGTACCCACTTCCTGCTGGTGAGAAACGAAGGTATAGCCATCTTTCGCGGCAGCAAATTCCGGCTGCTGCACTTTCTCAACATAGTGCTTCATACCTTCACCCTGCGCATAGGCGTTTGCCAGGTCGAACATGTTGAACCACATGCTGTGGATACCGGCCAGGGTGATGAACTGGAATTTGTAGCCCATATCCGACAACTGCTGCTGGAAGCTGGCAATAGTTTTGTCGTCGAGGTTTTTCTGCCAGTTGAACGACGGCGAACAGTTATAAGCCAGCAGCTTGCCCGGATATTTCGCGTGGATAGCTTCCGCAAAGCGACGCGCCAGTTCCAGGTCTGGCGTGGAAGTTTCACACCAAACCAGGTCGGCATACGGCGCATACGCCAGACCACGGCTGATCGCTTGCTCAATGCCAGCATGAGTACGGAAGAAGCCTTCACTGGTACGCTCGCCGGTAATAAATTCGCTGTCATACGGGTCGCAATCGGAGGTGATCAGATCCGCCGCATCGGCATCGGTACGAGCAACCAGCAGGGTTGGTACTCCCGTAACATCGGCAGCCAGGCGCGCAGCGACCAGTTTCTGGATCGCTTCCTGAGTCGGCACCAGCACTTTGCCGCCCATATGACCACATTTTTTCACTGAAGCGAGCTGATCTTCGAAGTGAACTGCCGCTGCACCGGCTTCAATCATCGCTTTCATCAGTTCAAAGGCATTAAGTACACCGCCAAAACCGGCTTCCGCATCGGCAACGATCGGCAGGAAGTAATCGACATAGCGCGGATCGCCCGGCTCAATGCCAGCAGACCACTGGATCTGATCCGCACGACGGAAGGTGTTGTTGATCCGCTCCACCACTGCAGGCACCGAGTTTGCCGGGTAGAGCGACTGGTCCGGATACATGCTGGCCGCCAGGTTAGCGTCCGCAGCTACCTGCCAGCCAGACAGGTAAACCGCTTCGATACCCGCTTTCGCCTGTTGCAGCGCCTGACCGCCAGTCAGTGCACCGAGGCTGTTGATGTAGCCTTTTTTCGACTCGCCGTGCAGCAGACGCCACATTTTCGCCGCACCCAGTTGCGCCAGCGTACATTCCGGATTGACCGAACCGCGTAATTTCACCACATCTTCCGCGCTGTACGGACGGGTAATGCCTTCCCAACGCGGTTGAGTCCACTCTTTCTGTAATTCTTCAATTTGTTGTGTACGGGTTTTCATGTGCAGATGCTCCATAGTTATGTGGTGGTTTACGCTAACAGGCGGTAGCCTGGCAGGGTCAGGAAATCAATTAACTCATCAGAAGTGGTGATCTGTTCCATCAGGCGTGCGGCGTCGTCAAAACGCCCCTGGGAGAAACGCTCTTCGCCCAGTTCGCTGGCAATGACCTTCATCTCTTCCCCCAGCATCTGGCGGAACAGGGCTTTGGTCACCGGTTTGCCATTACTCAAGGTTTTTTGATGATGGATCCACTGCCAGATGGAAGTACGGGAGATTTCAGCCGTCGCCGCATCTTCCATTAGGCCATAAATCGGCACACAACCGTTGCCGGAGATCCATGCCTCGATGTACTGGACGGCTACGCGAATATTGGCGCGCATACCTTCTTCGGTGCGTTCACCGTCACAAGGTGCCAGCAGTTGATCGGCGGTAATCGGCGCGTCTTGTTCGCGCATCACCTCAAGCTGATTTTTGCGGGAGCCGAGGATGTCGTTGAAAACTTCCATTGCGGTATCAGCAAGGCCTGGATGGGCGATCCATGTGCCATCGTGACCGTTATTCGCTTCCAGCGATTTATCCGCTTTCACTTTGTTGAGCACCTGGTTATTGCGCTCTTCGTCTTTGCTCGGAATAAACGCCGCCATGCCGCCCATCGCAAATGCGCCGCGTTTATGGCAGGTTTTGATTAACAGGCGTGAGTAGGCATTAAGGAACGGTTTATCCATCGTCACAGCCTGTCTGTCTGGCAGGACACGATCGGAATAGTTTTTCAACGTTTTGATATAGCTGAAGATGTAATCCCAGCGACCGCAATTCAGACCCACAATATGGTCGCGCAACGCATAGAGAATTTCGTCCATCTGGAACACGGCAGGCAGCGTTTCGATCAGCAACGTCGCCTTGATAGTGCCGCGCGGCAGATTAAAGCGATCTTCGGCATAGCTAAAGACTTCGCTCCACCAGGCCGCTTCCTGCCAGGACTGGGTTTTCGGCAGATAGAAATAGGGACCGCTGCCTTTTGCTAATAGCGCCTGGTAGTTGTGGAAGAAATAGAGGGCAAAATCAAACAGGCTGCCTGGGATCGCTTCGCCGCGCCAGGTGACATGTTTTTCCGGCAAGTGCAGACCGCGTACCCGACAAATCAAAACAGCCGGATTGGGTTTGAGTTGATAAATTTTGCCGGATTCGTTGGTGTAACTGATGGTGCCGTTAACCGCATCACGCAGGTTAATTTGCCCGTCGATCACTTTGTTCCAGTCCGGAGCCAGTGAATCCTCGAAATCGGCCATAAAGACTTTCACATTGGCGTTCAGCGCGTTGATCACCATCTTGCGCTCAACGGGTCCGGTAATCTCTACGCGGCGATCTTCTAAGTCCGCAGGAATCCCGCGAATTTTCCAACCGCCATCACGAATGGAAGCTGTTTCCGAAATAAAATCAGGCAACGTTCCGTTATCAATTTCCTGCTGCTGCTGAATGCGCGCTGCCAGAAGTTTATTGCGTTGTGGCGTAAAATGCGTCACCAGCTCAGTCAGAAATTCTACCGCTTCGGCAGTAAGGATTTGCTTCTCCTGCTCGCCATACGGCCTTGTGAAAGCCAGTTCATCGGTTGTTGTTGCCTGTTCAGTCATCGTGCAGCTCCTCGTCATGGATCCGAAAACTTCCCCACTGTGAACGAAGGATCGTTGTGCGCTTTTCGTTCAGCACAACTAAGACTACTCATTTAAAATGCAAAATCAAAAACAATTTCCATTTTTAATTTAAATTGCATTTAACTTACTGATAACAATAAGAATAAAATTTATTCACCTGTTGCGGTGTGTTTCGGAAATAAAAAAGGCACCCGAAGGTGCCTGAGGTAAGGTGCTGAATCGCTTAATGATCGAGCTCAGCAGAAGATTAATCCAGCGTAGGATTCATATGGCGTAGATCGTATGGCGTGATCTGGTAAACGTAATAGTTGAGCCAGTTGGTAAACAGCAAATTGCCGTGGCTACGCCAGCTCGCTCGCGGTTTGTTTTGCGGGTCGTTGTGCGGGAAATAGTTATACGGAACATCCGGATTTAGCCCGGCTTCCACATCGCGGAAATATTCCTGTGCCAGCGTTTGCGCATCGTATTCCGGATGCCCCGTTACAAAGGCAATGCGCTTATCTTTGCTGGCAAACAGATATGCGTCCCCTTCTTCTGTCTCCGCCAGAATTTCCAGATCGGTGTAATCACGAATCAACGCTGCCGGAAAGTCTGCATAACGCGAATGTGGCGCCAGAAATGAATCATCAAAGCCACGCGTCAGAAGCGCATGGGGATGGAGAATATGATGCTCGTAAACGCCAGAGAGTTTGTCGGTGCGGGTTTGCTTAGGAATGCCGTAGAGGATATTGAGCGCGGCCTGAACCGCCCAACAGACAAACAGCGTTGAGGTGACGTGATCTTTCGACCACTCCAGCACCTGTTTGATCTGCGGCCAGTAAGCGACGTCATTAAACTCCACCAGACCCAGTGGCGCGCCAGTTACAATCAGACCGTCAAAGTTTTGTTCCTGAATATCTTCAAAGTTGCAGTAAAAATTATTCAGATGCTCTGCGGGCGTGTTGCGCGATTCACGGGAATCGATGCGCAACAGCTGAATATCGACCTGCAAAGGTGAGTTTGAAAGCAGGCGTAAAAACTGATTTTCAGTTTCGATCTTCTTCGGCATCAGGTTAAGGATAAGCACCTTTAGCGGACGAATTTCCTGACCAGACGCGCGAGAAGTTGTCATCACAAAGACATTTTCTTCACGCAAGAAATTGACGGCGGGCAGCTCGTCCGGCACACGAATCGGCATAACCTGATTACCTCTTTACATACGCTTATACGTTTAGACATCCAGATAGCTAAATATAACCAGAAAATTTGCCAATGTCGAGCCTGCATGTCGAAGGTGAGAAAGTTTCAAGGAAAAGATTGCGTTAGGATATAAGCACCAATAAAAGGAGAGAAAATGGTTATTAGTATTCGCCGCTCACGGCATGAGGAAGGGGAAGAGCTGGTTGCAATTTGGTGTCGTTCTGTCGATGCCACCCATGATTTTTTATCAGCAGAGTATCGGGCTGAACTGGAAGAGCTGGTACGTTCGTTTCTGCCGGAAGCGCCATTGTGGGTCGCGGTTAATGAGCGGGATCGGCCGGTTGGGTTTATGTTGCTAAGCGGACAGCATATGGATGCGCTGTTTATCGATCCTGATGTGCGTGGCGCTGGCGTGGGTCGAATGCTGGTGAAACATGCGCTCTCAAGGGCACCAGAACTGACAACCAACGTTAATGAGCAAAATACGCAGGCGGTTGGGTTCTATAAGAAGATGGGGTTTAAGGTTACAGGACGTTCGGAAGTCGACGATCTGGGGAAACCGTATCCGTTGCTGAATCTGGCGTATGTGGGGGAATAATGCACTGTTGCCCCCTACCGTAACCCTGAGTAGGACGGATCAGACGCACCAGCGTCGCATCCGGCATTTTTCTGCACCAGCGCAAAAAGGCCATCCTTACGGATGGCCTTCTGCTTTATCTGATGCCTGGCAGTTTATGGCGGGCGTCCTGCCCGCCACCCTCCGGGCCGTTGCTTCGCAACGTTCAAATCCGCTCCCGGCGG